>CAMPIY010000061.1 GCA_946886645.1 uncultured Sphingomonas sp. | reverse complement strand
ACGACTGGGGCCTGATCGATAGCGGCGGCGGGCAGAAGTGGGAGCGCTATGGCCCCGTGACGGTCGTCCGGCCGGAGCCGCAGGCGATGTGGGCGCCGGCGCTGCCCGACTGGTCGCCGGACGCGACTTTCGTTCCCGGCTCCGACGAGGAGGGTGGTGGGCGCTGGGTCAGGCATAACGACGTCCCGCCAAGCTGGCCGCTGGCGCGCGGCAACGTCCGCTTCAACGCCAGCCTGACGCCGTTCCGCCACCTCGGCTTCTTCCCCGACATGGCGCCGCAGTGGGACTGGATGGTCGACCGGGCGGATGACGCCGACGTCATGAACCTGTTCGGCTATACCGGTGTCGGAACGCTGCTGCTGTCGGACGCCGGGGCGCGGCTGGTCCATGTCGATGCATCGAAAAAATCGGTCGAGGGTGGGCGGGCCAACGCTGCCCTGTCGAATTTGGCCGAACGTCCGATCCGCTGGATCGTCGACGACGCCGCCAAGTTCACCGCCCGCGAAGTGCGGCGGGGCCGGCGCTACGACGGCATCCTGCTCGACCCGCCCAAATTCGGGCGCGGGCCCGAGGGAGAGGTGTGGCGGCTGGAGGAGCATCTGGCGCCGCTTCTCGAAAATTGCGTGAAACTGCTCGACCAGGACAGCCGTTTTCTCGTGCTCACCGTCTACGCGGTGCGAATGTCCGCGCTCAGCATCGGCGAGTTGCTTAGCCAGATGACCGCGAACCTCGGCGGCCGCGTCGAATGCGGGGAAATGGCCGTGCGCGAGGAAGCGCGCGGGTTGTTGTTACCGACGGCAATCTTTGCCCGTTGGACTAGGTCCTAGACGCCCGGATCGCGGCGCCGGTGACGAACGGCGCGCCCGCCACCGTTAGCAAGGCGATCGCCGCCTCCAGCATGAGCGCCGAGCTTTCCCCGTCGCCGGTCGCCGCCGCGCCGAAGATCACCAGCGGCACGGCCAGAGGCATCAACAATATGCCCGCCAGCGATCCAGCCCGGGGCAGGCCGGACGTGAGCGCCGCGACGGCGACGGCCAGCGCGGCCAGCGCGGGAGTTCCGATGGCGAGCGACATAAGACTCCGCGCCAAAGCCGCGCTATCCAGGCCGACGAGAAAGCTCGCGGGTATGGCTGCGATAAGGAGCAGGGGGCCGAAGGTCAGCCAATGGCCGGCGATCTTCGCGGCGCCAACAGCCTCCTCAACGGTGCCCGCCAAGGCCAATTGATCGAGCACGCCGTCGGCGCCGTCCGGCTCGATCAGCCGTTCGATCGGAAGGAGCGCCGCGGTCAGCGCCGCGATCCACAACGCTCCGCCGCCGATCCTCGCCAACAGCCGCGCATCCGGACCGACGGCGAACGGGACGATGGTCGCGACCAGCAGGAAGAAGGCGACCGGCAGCCAGGCCGAGCCGTGAAGGCCGCGCCGGACTTCACGGGAGATCAGCGCCCCAATCATTGGCCCATCTCCAGCGTGCGCCAATCGTCGGCGAGCGGAAGATGGCTTGCCGCCAGTACGGCGCCGCCGCTGCGCCGGTGTGCGGCAATGGCCGACGCCAACTGTTTCGCCCCGTCCCGGTCCAGCCCGTTGAGCGGCTCGTCGAGCAGCCACAATGGTGCGCCGCTCGCCATCACCCGCGCCAGCCGTGCTCGCCTGGCCTGGCCGGTCGAAAGCAGGCGCACGGGGATATCGGCGAGATCGTCCAGGCCGAATGCCCCCATTGCTTCGGCGATCCGCGGGCCCTTCCAGAAAGCCAGGGCGCGGCCCAACGGCAGCTCGCGATCGAGCGCCAATGCTTCGTCGGCCAGCGCTGCATCGGCGCGTTCGATCCTGCCGGAACTCGGGCGCAGCAGGCCCGCGACGAGCCGGATCAGGCTCGATTTGCCGCAGCCGTTCGGCCCGGTGAGGTGCAGCGCTTCGCCTTCGCCGAGTTCGATGTCGAGCCCTTCGAACAGCAGGCGCCCGCCACGAATGAGCGCCAGCCCGTCGCCCCTCAGAAGCGAGATCACGCCTGCTCCTCCAGCGCGTGCATGTCGGCATCGCTAAGACCGAAATGATGGCCGACTTCGTGGATCAATATGTGGCGGACTAGATGCTCGAACGGCTCGCCCTCCTCGGCCCATTCGGCGAGGATCGGCTGGCGGAACAGGCGGATCCGGTCGGGCAGCGTGCCGGATGTTTCGACGCTTCGCTGGCCGATCGGAATTCCTTCGTAAACGCCGGTCAGGTCGAGCGGATGGTCGATGCCCATTTCGGTGAGCAGCGGCTCGTCGGCATATTCATCGACCTGCAGGACGACTTCGGCCAAATGTCCGGCAAACGGCTCGGGGAGTCCGTCGAGCGCGGCGCGCGCGATGGCCTCGATCTCTTCGGCCGTTGGGGGATGGTCGAACCGCCGCGTCATACCGAATCGGCATAGTGGGCGAAGGCCCCAAGCGGCAAGCTTGCCCATTTGCACGAGCTTCCCTAGATGACCGGCCTTCCAGCGATATGCGGAGCGGTGGCCGAGTGGTCGAAGGCGCTCGCCTGGAAAGTGAGTATACGGCAAAACCGTATCGAGGGTTCGAATCCCTCCCGCTCCGCCACACATTTGTTCGCTCAAATTCGCAGCCGCCAGACGTAGCACTGGGCTGTTGAGCTGCCCTCGCCGCTTGTCGCCATGGCCTTCATTTCGCTCGACTCTCTTCCATCATGAGAACATATAGAGAACATACGACTCGGGAAATGATGATGAAACATGAGCTGATCCCCTTGAACCGTCTGTTTTTCGCAATCCGGCCTTCAAGCGTGGGAACGGGACATATTGATCGAGAGCTGGATCGTTGGAAGCTTCGTGATGCGGACGAAGCGCAATATCGGCTGCTATAATGTCCGGGTCGCTAATGCGAAGCCGGTTGGCAACCGGCTGCGGAATCCAGGCCGGGCAGGTTTCCTTTGGGGCGGAGGCGTTGGATGAGCGGCTGGGCGGCGGCCTCGCTCGAGCAGCGCTGCATGAAATTTATGCCGTCACCAGCGATGCAACGAGTGCCATGGCCTTTGCCCTGCTCCTCGCATGCCGTGCCAATCGGGCTAAGCCCATATTCTGGGTGCGGGAAACGAAAGCCCGGCTTGGCGGAAGACCATATGGCCATGGTTTGGCCGGACTGGGCATCCCTCCGGATATCCTGTTCCTGGTCGAAGCGCCCGATACCATTGCCGCCCTCAGGGCCGGGGCCGACATCACGCGATGCGGTGCAGTCGGTGCGGTGATCATCGAGCCGATCGGCAAGGCACCCGCCCTCGACCTCACCGCCTCTCGCCGGTTGGCGCTTGCCGCCGGACAGAGCGGGGTGATGACATTGCTGTTGCGCACGGGGGTCGAGCCAATGCCCAGCGCCGCCCATAGCCGGTGGCAAGTGGCAAGCGCGCCTTCGACGCCGCTGCCCGCCAACGCGCCGGGTGCCCCGGCGTTCGATGTGACGCTGCTCCGCCATCGCGGCGGAATCGCCGGGATCGAGGCCCGGCTGGAGTGGAATCGTGACCGACAATCATTTGACCAGGCGCCGCTATCTGGCGGTGTTCCTGCCGTTGCTACCGGCGGAGCGGGTCAGGCGGTCGGACGCCGCGCCGCCTGACGTCCCGTTCGCGCTGGTCGAGAAGGTGCGCGGCGCGATGCGCCTGGCGGCCCTCGATATGCATGCATTGAAGCTCGGCCTTACTCCGGGGCTTGGCCTGGCCGATGCGCGTGCCCGTGTGCCCGAACTTGCCGCGATCGACCATGACCCGGCAGCTGACCTCGCTTTGCTCGAATGGCTGGCCGACGGCTGCGAGCGCTATACGCCGATGGCGACGACCGATCCCCCGCATGGGCTGATCCTCGACATCAACGGTTGCGCGCACCGCTTCCCCAATGGCGAAATCGGCCTAGCCAGCGATCTTGCTCTCCGGCTCGATCGGCTTGGCCTGACGGCAAGGATGGCGCGAGCCTCGACACCCGATGCCGCGCTTGCCCTTGCCGAGTTCGGCGGAAGCGAAGTGGAGGCGCTGCCGGTCGCGGCGCTGCGGGTCGAAGCCGAGACGCATCTCGCGCTGCGTCGCGCCGGTCTCAAGACCATCGGCGACCTTGCGACCCGGCCTCGCGCACCCCTCGCGGCGCGCTTCGGTGAGACCCTGCCGACGCTCCTCGCCCGATTGCTTGGCGAGGAGGATGCACGGATTACGCCGCGCCGTGCCGAGCCTGCCATCTGGACCGAAGCGCGTTTCGCCGAACCTCTGGCGCGAAGCGAGCAGGCCATCAAGGTGATTGCCGGATTGGCTCGCGAGGCGGCTGAAGCAATGTCTCGGCGCGATGTCGGCGGACGCCGCTTCGAGGCCAGCCTGTTCCGCACCGACGGCCATGTCGCGCGCCTGGCGATCGACACGGGATTGCCGACCCGGGACGTTGCGATGCTCGCCCGGCTGTTCAACGAACGGATCGATTCCCTCGCCGATCCGCTCGATCCCGGCTTTGGTTACGACATGATCCGCCTGGCGGTGCCCGTGACCGAGGCGCTGGCGCCGGAGCAACTACAGCTTGAAGGCAGGAGCGTGGCGGAGGTCGAGATCGCAGGGCTGATCGACCGGCTCAGCACCCGGCTCGGCAAACGCCGCATCCAGCGCCTCCTCCTCAACGACAGCCATATTCCGGAACAGGCGGCGTTCGCTCTTCCGGCACAAGACAGGTCGGCGCACGCCGAATGGCCCAAGCCGGAGGAAGGCGATCCGCCCCTTCGACCGCTCCAGCTATTCGACCCGCCGCAGCCGATCAACGTCATCGCCGAAATTCCCGACGGCCCGCCGCGCCGGTTCCAATGGCAGCGGGCCTCTCATTCGATCATCCGCTACGAAGGGCCGGAGCGGATCGCGTCCGAATGGTGGCGCCGCAAGGACGGGCATATGTCTGGCAAGGGCGGCCTGACCCGCGATTATTACCGCGTCGAGGATGCGGACGGCCGCCGCTTCTGGATCTTCCGCCACGGGCTTTACGGCACGGAGAAGGCCAGTCCCGACTGGTATCTGCACGGGCTGTTCGCATGAGCACGCGTTTCGCCGAACTGGTCGTCGCCACCAATTTCTCCTTCCTGCGCGGAGCTTCGCAGCCGACCGACATGGTAGCCCGGGCGATCCAGCTTGGCATGACCGGCATCGGCATTGCCGACCGCAATACGGTCGCGGGCGTCGTGCGGGCGCATGTCGCGCTCAGGGAAGCGCGCAACGAAATCGATCGGGACATCGATTTCAAGCTGGTCGTCGGCGCCCGGCTGGTGTTCGTCGACGAGACCCCCGACATCATCGCCTATCCGGCAACTCGATACGGCTGGGGCCGGCTGACCCGGCTGTTGAGCCGCGGCAATCTCCGATCCGAAAAAGGCGGCTGCATCCTTCGCTTCGCCGACCTTCTCGAATTTCTCGACGATCTTCTGCTGATCGTCATGCCTTATGCCTCGCCCAATGAGGAACGGCCACGGCGCAAGACAGTCGCTTATGATGGCCTGGAAATCGAGGAGGCCGAACCCGGTGCGTTGATTGAAGTGCTGCGCACGTTTCGTGACAAGGCGACCAGTCGTGTTTGGCTGGGCGCGACCATGCCGCGAAGGGGCGACGATGCGCGCCGGCTAACACGTCTCGCGGAGGTTGCGGAAGCTGCCAGCGTTCCGCTGCTCGCGACCAACGATGCGCTTTATGCCGATCCGGACGAGCGGCCGGTCCACGATGTGCTGACCTGTATCCGCGAAGGGATAACCTTGGTTGAAGCCGGGCAGAAGCTTGAGGCCAATGCCGAGCGCCACCTGAAAAGCTCCGCCGAAATGGTGCGCCTGTTTGCCGCCTGTCCCGAAGCCATCGCTTCAACGCAGGATCTGATGGAGCGCGTGGACTTCACGCTCGACGACTTGAAGTATGAATATCCGCATGAACCGGTGCCGGAAGGATGGACGCCGCAAAGCTGGCTAAGGCATCTGGTCGAAACCGAAGCGGCCAAGCGCCACCCCGACGGCATTCCGCCGAAAATGAAGCAGGTTCTCGAAGAGGAACTTGGTCTGATCGGGAAATGCAACTTCGCCTGCTACTTCCTGACCGTTCATGACGTCGTGAAATATGCCCGCTCACTCGATCCGCCGATCTTATGCCAAGGCCGGGGTTCGGCCGCCAATTCGCTCGTCTGCTATTTGCTCGACATCACTCCGGTCGATCCGATCAAGGAGAAGCTTCTCTTCACCCGCTTCCTTTCGGAGGAACGGCGCGAACCGCCCGACATCGACGTCGATTTCGAGCACGAGCGGCGCGAGGAGGTGATGCAATATGTCTATCGCCGCTACGGCCGACACCGCGCCGGGATCGCCGCGACCGTCATCCATTACCGCTCGCGAAGCGCCGTTCGCGAGGTAGGCAAGGTGCTGGGCCTCAGCGAGGATGTGACCAGCCGGATGACCAGCACGGTCTGGGGCTATTGGGGCGATGTCGACGAGGATCGGATTTCCGAAACGGGGCTGGATCCCGGCAACCCGGAAATCGAGCGGCTGCACGACCTGGTCGGGCGGATCCTGAACTTCCCCCGCCATCTATCGCAACATGTCGGCGGCTTCGTGCTGACCGAGGACCGGCTCGACGAGACCGTGCCGATCCATAACGCCGCGATGGACGACCGGACCTTCATCGAATGGGACAAGGACGACATCGACGCGCTCGGCCTGATGAAGGTCGATGTGCTGGCGCTCGGCATGCTCACTGCAATCCGCAAGAGCTTCGACCTGATGCGCCTGCACGGGCTTGGCGACCATCATCTCAACAATGTCCCCGCCGATGACGATACGGTCTATGCGATGCTTCGGAAGGGCGACAGCATCGGCACTTTCCAGGTCGAAAGCCGCGCGCAGATCAACATGCTCCCGCGGCTGAAACCCAAGGAGTTTTACGACCTCGTCATCCAGGTCGCGATCGTCAGGCCCGGTCCGATCCAGGGCGACATGGTCCACCCCTATCTGCGCCGCCGCAACGGCGAGGAGCCGATCGAATTCCCCTCACCCCATCCGCCGCACGATCCCGACGAATTGAGGGATGTGCTCGGCCGCACCTGCGGCGTGCCCCTGTTCCAGGAACAGGCGATGAAGCTCGCCATCGTCGCCGCCGGTTTCTCGGCGGCGGAGGCCAATGAGTTGCGCCGCGCGATGGCGACCTTCCGCAGCCCGGGCACCATCCACAAGCTGGAAAAGAAGATGATCGGCGGCATGGTCCAGCGCGGCTATCAGCCCGATTTCGCCCAGCGCTGCTTCAACCAGATCAAGGGTTTCGGTGACTATGGCTTCCCCGAAAGCCATGCCCAGGCATTCGCGCATCTCGCCTATGTTTCGTCATGGCTGAAATGCCATCATCCGGCGGTCTTCACCTGCGCCTTGCTCAATTCGCAGCCGATGGGCTTTTACGCGCCAGCCCAGCTCGTCCGCGACGCGCGCGAACATGGGGTCGAAGTGCGTGAGGTCGATATCAATTCGAGCCATTGGGACAGCGTCCTCGAACAGCGCGGCGATGATTCCTTGGCGCTGAGACTGGGGTTCCGGCAGATAGACGGTTTTCGCGAAGAATGGGCGAAGCTGCTGCTGGCCGCTCGAACCGATCGGCCTTTTGACTGCGTCGAAGCACTGGCAAGGCGTGCAGGCCTTCCTTTCCGCGCTCTTCGCCTGCTCGCCGACGCCGACGCTTGCCGCTCGATCGGACTCGATCGCCGCGAAGCGCTTTGGGATGCCAGGAGGATGCCGGAAGGCGAATTGCCCTTGTTCGCCGCGGCCCGAGCGGCCGAACTGGCGCAGGAACCGGAAGTCGCACTTCCCGCCATGCCGCTCTCCGAGCATGTCGCAACCGATTATCAGATGACCCGGCTGTCGCTGAAGGCACATCCGATGGCCTTTCTCCGCGGCCTTTTCCGCTCCGAAGGCGTGCTCAGCTGCGCCGAAATCTCGGCTGGCCGGAACGGCGCGCGAGTGAAGACCGCCGGGGTCGTCCTGTGCCGCCAGCGGCCCGGCAAGGGCAATGCGGTCTTCATCACCATCGAGGACGAAACAGGAATCGCCAACGCGCTCCTCTGGGCGCGGCTGATGAATTCGCAGCGCCAGGCGGTCATGGCGTCGCGGCTGATGGTCATCGAGGGCGTCATCCAACGCAGCCGCGAAGGCGTCGTCCACCTGATGGCGACCCGCGTCCACGATCGCTCGGACGAGCTCGAGCGCCTGACGAACGATTGCCCGATCCAGCCCCAGCCATCCTATTCCGACGAGATCGCCCATCCCCAGATGCCGCGCGGCAACGGCCACCCCCGCAACGTCCGCATCCTGCCCCGCTCAAGGGATTTCCATTAGGGAGACGGCAAAGCGAGAAAGAACGGCATTCCAAGCGAAAGGGTCAATTTCGCTACTGGGGCCTAAAGCGCCTCGACGATCGTCACATTGGCGATTCCGCCGCCTTCGCACATGGTTTGAAGGCCGAAGCGTTTGCCGCGAGCGCGGAGCGCATGGATCAGGGTCGCCATCAGCTTCGTGCCGCTGGCGCCGAGCGGATGCCCGAGCGCGATCGCGCCGCCGTTGACGTTTAGCCTTTCGGGATCGGCACCGATTTCTTTGAGCCAGGCAAGCGGCACCGGCGCGAAAGCTTCGTTGACCTCGTAAAGGTCGATTTCCTCAAGCCTGCGGCCCGACCGATCCAGGGCCCGCCGGGTAGCCGGAATGGGCTCCTCCAGCATGATGACGGGATCGCCGGCGGTGACCGTGAGATTGTCGATGCGGGCGAGAGGAGTCAGGCCATGGTCATTCAAGGCCCGTTCCGAAACGACCAACACACCGGACGCGCCGTCGCAAACCTGGCTGGCATTGCCGGCCGTAATGATGCCATCGGCAACCAGCGTTTTTAGCTCAGCAAGTCCTTCGGGGCTTGCGTCCGTGCGGATTCCCTCGTCCCGGTCATGCCGTCGGGAATTGCCTTCCTTGTCGACGCCGTCGAGCGCCAGAATCTCCCGCTCGAATACGCCGTTGTCCGCGGCTGCCGCTGCTTTGCGATGGCTTCCAAGTGCGAACGCATCAAGTTCGTGGCGAGCGAAGCCATATTTCCGCGCCATCATTTCCGCGCCGGTGAACTGGCTGAACTCGTTCACGCTGTAGCGGT
>CAMPIY010000060.1 GCA_946886645.1 uncultured Sphingomonas sp. | reverse complement strand
CAACCTCACGAACAAACGCTATATCGCTACGGTTGCCATTGCTGGACTCGCCAGCGCCGGTTCGGAGATCTTCAATCCGGGCACTGGTCGTGCGGTGTTCGGCGGCGTGCGCTTCACATGGTGACGCCCGCCGAAACAGCGCCGCCACAGGCAGGCGCCGCCTATCGCACGATCTGGCGCTGGCATTTCTATGCCGGGCTATTCGTGCTGCCCTTCATCCTGATCCTCTCGGTCACGGGCGCGATCTATCTGTTCAAGCCGCAGATCGATCGCTGGGAAGAGCGGGTCTATCAGGGGCTTTCCCAGTCGAATGCCGTGTCGCCTGACAGGCAGCTCGCTGCCGCGCTCGCCGCCAGCCCAGGCGTGCGGTTCAACTATTGCCGCTTGCCCGAGCGGACCGGTGACGCGGCGATGATCCGTCTGATCGCGCCCGATGGCTCGCAGCGTGACGTCTTCGTGTCGCCGCAGGGCAAGGTGCTGGGCAGCCGCGATCCGAATGCGAAGATTTCCGAGACGATCGCGCGCATCCACGGATCATTGTTGATCGGCACCTGGGGCGACTGGCTGGTCGAACTGGCGGCGAGCTGGACGATCGTCATGATCCTGACCGGCCTCTACCTCTGGTGGCCGCGACCATTCCGGCTCGCGGGCACGCTATGGCCGCGCCTGTCGCTGCGAGGTCGGCCGCTGCTCAAGGACGTCCACCGCGTCACCGGCTTCTGGATCGCGGGGCTGGTGCTGGTGATGCTCGCAAGCGGCCTCCCCTGGGCTGGCGCCTGGGGCAGCGCGTTCAAATGGACGCGGACCGAGCTTGGCCTGGTCAAGGGACCGCAGGACTGGAAGATCGGCGTCGATGGCGGCCATGCCGGGCATCATCCCGCCATGCCGATGACGACCCCGTCGATATCTCACGCAACCAGGCTGCCGCTTTCGGTGTTCGTCGCCAAGGCGCAGGACCAGCATCTCGCATTTCCGGCCTTAGTGCTGCCGCCCCACGCGCCGCAACGCTTCGGGCCGCTGACCGGCGATGAATGGACCGCCAAGTCCGAGGCGCAGAACCGCTGGCTTGGAAGACAAGTGACTTATGATCCGCTCAGTGGCGTGGAAACCGGACGACGAGGCTTTGCCGATCAACATGTCATCGACCGGATCGTGAACACCGGTGTCGCCTGGCATGAGGGGCAGCTGTTCGGCTGGGTGAACCAGTTGATCGGCGTGCTCACTGCCGTCGCGCTGGTCACGATCAGCATCCTCGGCGTGGTGATGTGGCTGAAGCGGAAGCCGCGAGGCAGCATCGGCGCACCGCCACCGGTCGCGGGGGCAGGCGAGCCCTCGATGGTCGTGGCGATCGTCGGGCTGGGGCTGCTTCTGCCCTTGTTTGGCGCATCACTGCTCATCTTGGTGGTTGTCGACAGGCTCGTCGTCCGCGCCTGTCGGCCTGCCACCGCTCTGCAAAGCTGAAAGCCGGGTGCTCCGCCGCATGCGTCGCGACCAATGGCGCGTCGGGGAAATCGAAGAGTGCGGCGCCTCATGCCCAGCGCGAGGAGATCGGAACCTGATCATGAATGTGCGCGCCGAGCCACAGGAGCCCACCGCCGAAGCTGAGACAGAGAAAGCCAATCGCTGCCAGTCCCAGTTCTATCCCGGTTGCCTCGTGGCGGAGCGGTATGTGCACGAGATGATAGAGATGGCGCATTGCCAACCCGCCAAGGACAGCAAGCGCGATGCCCCACGCGCGTAGCGTCAGGTCATAAACCGCACTTTCCCAGTTGAGGCGCATCCCGCACTCCATCGTTGCGGCATCTCATTTATCCGTCAGCGCATAGGGATTCGAGCCAACACGTGGCAATTCCCCATAGAGTTTTCATAGCATCCGCGGACAGAGCTGCACGATGAGCGCGAGGCGGCGCCTAGCTATCGGCCATCAGGCGATATCCGACCCCTAGCTCATTCATGATCAGCGCAGGCCGCGAAGGATCAGCTTCCAGTTTCTGGCGCAGATTGCGGACCACGATCCGGAGATAGTCGATGCGGCGGTCGACTTCATAGGGCCAGGCTGCCTCCAGGACGCGCTGGTGGGTGACGACGCGACCAGGGTGGAGAGCGAGCTGGTTCAGCACCTCGAACTCCTTGCGGGTGAGGTGCACCTCTTCGCCGTCGCGGGAGACCTGACGATTGACGAGATCTATCGTCACGGCCCCGGCCTTCACCGTGGGGGTGGCGCCCTGAGCCTCGACGCGGTCGCGCAGGGTCGCGCGCAGGCGAGCAAGCACTTCCTCGCTGTCGAAGGGCTTGGTCACATAATCATGCGCTCCCAGATCGAGCGCCGCCACTTTCTGATCCGTAGCATCGCGCGCGGACACGACGATGATCGGTGCGGGACATTGCTGCCGCAGAAGCGTCACGATTTCCAGCCCGTCACGATCGGGCAGTCCGAGGTCAAGAAGGATTGCGTTCGGTCGGCCGTCGCGGGCCTGGCTGAGCGCTTCGGCCGCCGTCGTAGCCTCGATTGTTGCATATCCCGCGCGGGTAAGCATGCGTTCGAGCAAGCGGCGGATGTGAAGGTCGTCGTCGATGATCAGAATAGGTTGTCCGGTCATACATCTAGTCCTTGCTCCGATTGCCGTACGAGCAGCCGCTCGGGGAAATGAATGCTGAAGCAGGCGCCTTTGCTGTCTTCGCGGTTCTGCGCATTGACGGTCATGCCCATCGCCTCGGCGAAGCCCTTGACGATCGCCAGCCCGAGGCCCGTGCCGCTGACCGATCGGTCAGAGCCTTCAAGCCGGCGAAACGTCTCGAATACCTCGGCTTCGCGGCCCTCCGGCAGGCCGACGCCGCGATCTATGACAGACAGGACGAGCTCGCCGATGGTTCGCTTCGCTCGGACGATGATAGGCGTGCCGGGGTCGCCGTAGCGGCCGGCATTGTCGAACAGGTTGAGAAGGCAATGATGGAACAGCTGCGGATCGACCATGACCAAAGGCAGGTCGGGCGCAACATTGAGTTCTATGGCGTGCCCGTCCAGCGAGCGGCGCGTATCATGGACCGCGCTTCCGACGGCATCGGTAAGATCGACCGGCTCGATATTGAGCTTCAACGCGCCAGCCTCGACGCGCGCCATATCGAGCAGGTTAGCGACGAAGCGATTGAGACGGGTCGCCTCGCTTTCCAGCGTGTCGAGCAGCGGATCCCGATATTTGCGGCGCAGTTCGGCTGCCGCAGCCAGGACCGATGTCAGCGGCGTTCGCAGGTCATGGCTGACTGACGACAGCAGAGCGGTACGCAAACGCTCGCGTTCGTGCACTGCGTCCACGTCGCGCATCTCGCTTTCAAGCCGCAGTCGTTCGAGCGCCAGCGCCGTCTGATCGATGAGGCTTCCGAGCAAAGGCAATTGGTCGGACCGGACCGGGTCGCCTCCATCCTCTCGCACGAGGCCGAGGACGGCCAGTACGCGGTCGCCAGCCCGCAGCGGTTGGAACTGCCAGTCAGAGGCGGTGAGCGTGCCGGTGCCACGTCCCGCCGGTTGACCGGTATCGTAGACCCATTGCGCCGCAGCCATCTCCATCGTTTCGAGGTTCGAACCAGTATGGCTGGCTGCCTTGATCGAAAAACCGGCAGGGGATTGCTCGAGCATCACCACCCGGAGCGACAGGAGCCGGGCGATTTCCACGCAGGCGGCGTTCGCCACTTCCGCCGGTTCGTTGAGCGCGGTCAGATGGCGCAGATAGCCGGCCAGCGCGGCGTTGGTGCGGGCGCTGGTCGCGGCGAGGTCGGCCTGCAACCTCACGCGGGACGTGAGCTGGCTCGTGACGAACGCGACGCCCAGCAGCACGAAGACCGAGATCACATTTTCTGGATTGCTGATCGTGAACGTGCCGGTCGGCGGCAGGAAGAAGAAGTTGTAGGCAAGGCTGGAAGCAAGTCCCGCGAACAGGCCGGTGCGAAGGCCGAACAGGCTCGCCGCGGCCATGACCGGTACGAGATACAGCATCCCGACATTGCCCAGGTCGAGAATGTGAAACAGCCCCGAGCCGATCACAGTGACCGCGACCACCGACGCTGCTGTCCAGACATAACCCGACGGCGCGCCCCATTGCGAAACGGAATTGCGCCTGATCCGTGGCGATCGGGTGGCGCTCGGCTGCTCTTCGTCAAAGGGAAGGACATGCACGGCAACACCGGGCGTCTCGCGCACGAGACGATCGACCACCGACCCGTGCCGAAGCTCGAACAGCCGCGAGCGCGCGGATTTGCCGACGATCAGCTGGGTGGCGCGCGCGTCGAGCACAAAAGCCTTGAGGCCCTCGGTGACGTTTGAAGCAGGCACCGTTGCGACCTGACCACCGAGTTGGGTGGCGAGCGCGAGCACGGCTGCGATCCGCTGATGTTCGTCGGGGCCAAGCTGGCGGGTGCGCGCCGTCTCGACGTGAACGGCTGTCCATGGCGCGTGCAGTGCGTCGGCGATGCGCTTGGCCGCGCGGACGAGCCCGCTTGCGCCGGCAAGCTCGCTGACCGCTACGACGATCCGCTCGCTTCCCGCCCATGTGCCACCGAGCGCGTTGGCGCGGACATGATCGAGTATCTGCGCGTCGACCGCCTGTGCCGCGCGGCGGAGCGCCAGTTCGCGCAGGGCCGAGAGGTTCGACTTTGAGAAGAAATGATTGAGCGCGCGCGTCGCTTCCTGGGGGAGGTAGACCTTCCCTTCCCTGAGGCGTTCGATCAGCTCGTCGGGCGGAATGTCCACCACCTCGATCTCGGCTTGTTCGAGGATGCTGTCCGGCACGGTCTCGCGCACCCGAACGCGGGTGAAGGATGCAACAACGTCATTAAGGCTCTCGATATGCTGGATATTGATCGTCGAATAGACGTCGATACCCGCATCGAGCAGCTCCTCGACATCCTGGTAGCGCTTGGGATGGCGGCTCCCGGCGGCGTTGGTGTGCGCCAGCTCGTCGACCAGCGCAAGCTGCGGGCGCCGCTCCAGCAACGCGTCCAGATCCATCTCGGTCAGCCTGTGGCCTTGATGTTCAATCTCGCGACGCGGCAGGATTTCGAGGCCGCGCGTCAGGGTTTCGGTCTCGACGCGGCCATGGGTTTCCACAACGCCAACGACGACGTCGATACCGGCCTTGCTGCGGGCCGCGCCCTCGGACAGCATCTCAAAGGTCTTGCCGACGCCCGGCGCCGCCCCGAGGAAGATCTTCAGCTTGCCCCGGCCTTCCTGCGCGGCTGCGCGCAGAAAGACTTCGGGGGCAGGTCGATCCCGCTCCGTCAATGCGCGGGGCCGGTCCGCTCGTTCGTGATCCGATCGAGCTGCTGGTTGAGCGCGAGCACGTTGACTCGGTCCTCGCCGAGGAAGCCCAGAAAGGGATGCTCGACGTTGCGCGTAACCAGCGAACGGACTTGCGCTTCGGCAATGCCCCGCGCGCGGGCCACCCGCGCGGACTGCGCAAGGGCGGATTCCGGGGAGAGGTGGGGATCGAGTCCCGAACCGCTGGCGGTCACGAGATCGCTCGGCAGCGGTCCAGCCACGCCGGCCGCGCGCTGCCTGTCGATGTCGCCCTTGACGCGATCGGCCAGCGCCTGCGCGGTCGGGCCGAGGTTCGAACCCGCAGAGGCCAAACCATCATAGCCTTTCCCCGCTGCCGATGGCCGCGTCTGGAAATAGCGGTCGCTGACGAACGCCTGGCCGATGACGGTCGATCCGATCGCGCGGCCCTGCGGGTCGCGGATCAGGCTGCCATTGGCCTGAGAGGGGAAGATAGCCTGCCCGATGCCGGTCATGACAAGAGGATAGACGATTCCCAGCAGAAGCGCGAACAGGATCGTGAGAACGATGGCTGGCCGCAATGATGTGACGAAGTCCTTGTTCATGGGACGCCTCCTCAGGCGAGACCCAGGCCGCCAACGGCCAGGTCGATGAGCTTGATACCGATGAAGGGCGCAACAAGGCCACCCAAACCGTAAACCGCGAGGTTGCGAGCCAGTAGCGGTCCTGCGCCCATGGGCTTGTAGGTCACGCCCTTCAACGCCAGCGGCACCAGCAGCGGAATGATCAGCGCGTTGAAGATGATCGCAGACAGGATTGCGCTTTGCGGCGTCGCCAGGCCCATGATGTTGAGCACGCCGAGCCCTGGATAAAGCGCGACGAACATCGCCGGGATGATCGCGAAATATTTCGCCACGTCGTTGGCCACCGAAAAGGTGGTCAGCGCACCGCGAGTCATCAGCAACTGCTTGCCGAGCCCCACCACCTCGATCAGCTTGGTCGGATCGCTGTCGAGATCGACCATGTTGCCTGCCTCGCGCGCTGCCTGCGTGCCTGTGTTCATCGCCACGCCGACATCGGCCTGCGCGAGCGCGGGGGCGTCGTTGGTGCCGTCGCCGCACATCGCCACAAGACGGCCGCCCTGCTGCTCCTTGCGGATCAGTTCAAGCTTGTCCTCGGGCGTTGCCTGGGCGAGGAAATCGTCGACGCCCGCTTCCGCAGCGATGGCAGCCGCGGTCAGCGGATTGTCGCCGGTGATCATCACTGTCCGGATGCCCATTTGCCTCAGCTCGGCGAAACGCTCGCGAATTCCCGCCTTCACCACATCCTTCAGGGCAATGGCCCCGAGGAGTTTGCCATTTTGTGCCACCGCGAGCGGCGTCATGCCAGCACGGGCAATCTCGTCGGTAATTCGGCGCAGCTCGGTTGCGGCTGCAGTTTCGCTGAGGCCCGGATTGGCCTTGAGTACCGAATCCACGGCTCCTTTTTGTAGCAGCGTGCGCCCTGTGTTCACGCCTGAAACTCGCGTCTGCGCAGTGAACGGTATGACTTCAGAGCCTGCCGGCAGTTCCATATCCTCCACCGAAAACTTGTCCCGCGCGAGGGAGACGATAGATCGCCCCTCCGGCGTTTCATCGGCCAGACTAGCGACGAGCGCCGCTTCCGCCAGAACACCAACCGGGACGCCGCTCACAGTACGAAACTCAGACGCCTGACGGTCGCCGATGGTGATCGTACCGGTCTTGTCGAGCAGCAGCACATCTATGTCGCCCGCCGCCTCAACCGCGCGACCCGACTTGGCGAGCACGTTGAAGCGCACTAGGCGATCCATGCCGGCGATGCCGATCGCCGACAGCAGCGCGGCGATTGTTGTCGGGATGAGCGTGATAAGCAATGCGGCCAGGATCGTGACCGGGATGCTGCCTCCGGCATAGCTGGCGAAGCCCGGGATCGTACCAACCGCGATCAGGAAGATGATCGTGAGGCCCACGAGCAGGATGGTAAGCGCGATCTCGTTCGGCGTCTTCTGCCGCTCGGCCCCCTCGACCAGCGCGATCATTCGGTCGAGGAAACCCTGACCCGGATCGACGGTCACGCGAACCTTGATCTGGTCAGAGATGACGCGCGTGCCCGCCGTCACAGCGGACCGGTCGCCACCGGCTTCGCGGATCACCGGCGCGGATTCGCCGGTGATCGCGGCTTCGTTGACACTGGCTACCCCTTCGACGACCTCGCCATCGGCAGGGATGAGATCGCCGGTTTCGACCAGCACGATGTCGCCAGCGCGGAGCTGGCTCGCCGCAACCTGCTGGGTGCGGCCGTCCTTCAGCCGCTTGGCCGTCAGTTCGGCCTTGGTCGCGCGCAGCGACGCAGCCTGCGCCTTGCCGCGTCCTTCCGCCAATGCTTCGGCAAAGGTGCCGAACAGCACCGTCAGCCACAGCCAGATGACGAGTTGCAGCTTGAAGCCGATGCCAAGCGTGTCGCCGCCGATGACGAGAAGGATCGTCATCAGCAGCGCGACACAGGCGGTCACGAACATGACCGGGTTACGGATCAGTTCCTTGGGATTGAGTTTCTTAAAGGCGTCACCGATCGCCGGAACGATCAGCTCGGCCGTGAACATGGATTTGGTGGTTGCGCGTGCCATCTGGCGCCCCCCTTAAAAAAGTTGACCGCGGATCATCGCGAGATGATCGGCGATAGGACCGAGCGCGAGGCTCGGAAGGAAGGTGAGACCGCCCAGGATCAGGATGATCCCGACCAGAAGGCCGACCCACAGCGGTCCGGTCGTCGGGAACGATCCGGCACTTTCGGGTGTGTACTTCTTGGCTGCCAGGCTGCCGGCGATCGCCAGCATCGGCACGATCACGAAGAATCGTCCCAGCCACATCGCGATGCCGAGCAGGCTGTTGTAGAAGGGCGTGCCCGCCGTCAGGCCAGCGAAAGCAGACCCGTTGTTCCCGGTCGCCGAGCTATAGGCGTATAGGATCTCGGAGAAGCCATGCGGTCCCTTGTTGAGAGGCCCGGCGAGACCGGCGGGCAGTACGGCGCTGATTGCCGTGAAACCAAGGATGCACAGTGGAAGGATGGCAATAGCCAGCACCGCCAGCTTCACCTCCCTGGCTTCAATCTTCTTGCCGACATATTCCGGCGTGCGCCCCACCATCAGCCCGGCAACGAACACCGCAAGAATGGCGAACAGCAGAAAGCCGTAGATGCCCGCGCCGACGCCGCCGATCACGATTTCTCCAACTTGTATGTTGAACAGCGGGATCATGCCGCCGAGTGCAGTAAAGCTGTCATGCATGGCGTTGACCGCGCCGCAGGACGCGGCCGTGGTGACGACCGAGAACAGGGCGCTGGCCGCGATGCCGAAGCGGACTTCCTTCCCCTCCATGTTGCCGCCGGTCGTACCAAGATTGTGCAGGATCGGGTTGCCAGCGGCTTCCTGCCAATAGCTCACCGTGACGCCGGCGATGAACAGCGCAAGCATCGCGGCCAGGATGACCCAGCCCTGCCCGGTGTTCCCGACAGCCTTGCCGAAGCACCAGGTGAGGCCGAAGCCGATTACGAAGATCGACAGCATCTGGACAAGGTTGGTAAGCGCAGTCGGGTTTTCGAAAGGATGTGCGGAGTTGGCGTTGAAGAAGCCGCCACCGTTGGTGCCGAGCATCTTGATCGCTTCCTGGCTCGCCACCGGTCCGAGCGCCAGCGTCTGCTTGACGCCCTCAAGCGTGCTGACATCGACCGACGCGGCGAGCGTCTGCGGAACGCCGGAAGCGACCAGGAACAGCGCGTAGACGAAGCAGATCGGCAGCAGGAGGTAGAGGGTCACGCGCGTGACGTCCGCCCAGAAGTTGCCCAGCGACTTCATCTCCCTCCGCGCAAAGCCGCGGAAGAGCGCGAAGGCGAGCGCGATGCC
>CAMPIY010000059.1 GCA_946886645.1 uncultured Sphingomonas sp. | reverse complement strand
TTCGCCTGCAGCAGCCGCACTGGCTGCCGCTCGAAACCCGTCCGCCGAACCTGGAAGGCCAGGGCGCAATCACCATCCGCGACCTGGTCATCAACGCCCTGCGTATGCGCCCCGACCGAATCATCCTGGGCGAAATTCGCGGCCAGGAGTGTTTCGACCTTCTGGCGGCGATGAACACGGGCCACGACGGCTCGATGGCCACGCTCCACTCCAACAGCCCGCGCGAATGCCTGGCCCGTATGGAAAACATGGTGATGATGGGCGAGATCAAGATTCCGAAGGAGGCGATTTCGCGCCAGATCGCGGACTCGGTCGACCTCATCGTCCAGGTGAAGCGCCTCCGCGACGGCTCGCGCCGCACGACCAACATCACCGAGGTGATCGGGATGGAAGGCGACGTCATCGTCACCCAGGAGCTGTTCAAGTTCGAATATCTGGACGAAACCGCGGACGGGAAAATCATCGGCGAATATCGCTCGATGGGCCTGCGCCCCTACACGCTCGACAAGGCGAAGCAGTACGGCTTCGACCAGCCGTATCTGGAGAGCTGCCTGTAGCACCGGGCACAGCGAAGCGATTGCGCAGCAATCATTAGCAGTGCGAAGAGATGCGGAAGGCCGGCCAGCCTGCCCCCGGACTAGATCCGGGGGACAGGACTGACGTCACGGAGTAAATCCGTGGCGGCCCCACACCGCGCTACTTTTCCATCCGATAAAGCAGATTAAGGCTTACACCCGTCTCCAGCTGTCCCGGCGCCACGATGCTGTCGCCGCCCCGCTCTGGCGCTGGCGGGGGCGGCGGAGGCGGTGCCGAGGCATTCATGATCCGCGATCCGGTCACGATGATATCGGTGCCCCGATACGACGTGCCCTCCTCGACCGAGAGCAGCCGCACGGCCGTAAACCCGTTGTTGCGCGCATATTCCGTAGCCTCGGCCTGCCCGCGCTGCATTGCGCGCACCCGCGCCTCCCTCCGAAGCGGCGCAGGGTCGGAAATGCCGAAATTCGGGCCGTAAACGCTGTCCGCACCTGCCGTCGTCAACGCATCGAGCAGCGACGTCAGCGCATCGATGTTGCGCGTCTTTATCTGGACCGAATTGCTGGCGATGTAACCGATCAGGGTCTGCCGGCCCCGTCCGCCCGGCTCCGCGTCCCAGCGATAGTCAGGCTGAAGCTGGATGCCCTGGGTCTGGATGTCGCGCTCGCGGATACCGGCAGCACGAATGGCGGCCAGCAGCTTTTCAGTCTTGGTCTTGCTCAGCGCCACCGCCGCGGTCGCGGTCGGCGCCTTGGCCTGGGTGCCAACGGTCAGGCTCGCCTCGTCCGGCGGAGTCCGCAGCGTTTCGGCGATATTCACGCGAACCAGTGGCGTTCGCGCCATCTCGTCGATGCTGGCAGGCGTCTGGGCAATGGACGGAGCGGCCGTGACCAACAGGATCGCCGCAAGATTACGCAACATGGCAACCTCCTCACTCTGGTGATGGGAGGCTGACCAGAACCGCCTTCGCTGTCAACGCATCTGGCCGGCGCGGGGTCAGCCGCGCTGGGCGTGCAGGTTCATCATGTCCTCGGTGGGCATCATGTTCGCGTTCATATGCCCCATGATCCAGATGGTGCCGATCATGACGAGGAAGACGATCAGGACGCCGAACGCCAGCGCGAGGACGTTGTTGGTATTGTCCGGCCCGCTGGTGATGTGCAGGAAAAAAACCAGGTGTACCCCCATCTGGGCGATAGCGAGCACAACCAGGCCGACCGCGACGCCCGGACCCCACAGGGCGGCCGTCGACGCGACCCAGAAGGACACGCCGGTCAAGACGAGCGCCAGTACCAAACCGATGACGTAGAACGTGCTCTCGCTGGCCAGGCTGTCGTGCGGCGTACCGGGCGCGACGTTCAGATTTTCGGGGGTGTCGGTCATGGCAATGTCCCGATCAGGTAGACAATGGTGAAAATGGCCACCCAGACGATGTCGAGGGCGTGCCAGAAGACGCTGAAGCACAGCAGCCGCCGCATGATGTGCTCGCGGAACCCCTTGGCCCAGATCTGCGCCATCATCGTGCCGAGCCACATCAGGCCGACGGTAACGTGCGCACCGTGGCAACCGACGAGGGTGAAAAACGATGACAGGAAAGCGCTTCGCTGGGGACCGGCGCCTTCGCCGATCATTTCCGCAAATTCGTAAAATTCGATCGACAGGAAGACGAGCCCGAGCAGCCCCGTCACCACCAGCCAGCCCTGGGTCCACGCCATGTTGCCGCGTTTGGCGGCGATCATGGCAAGTCCGCAGGTGAAGCTGGACAGCAGCAGCGCCATCGTCTCGATCGCCACCAGGGTCCGATCGAAAAGCTCCATGCTGCCGGGGCCCCCGTCGGTCGCATGCGTCAGCGTCGCGTAGGTCGCGAACAGTGCGGAGAACAGCACCATGTCCGACAGGACGAACAGCCAGAAGCCGTACGGAACGACGATGCTCTTCGATTCCGGGCCGCGATGGCCAAGGCCGGTATCTTCCGAGCCGCCGTGGGTCAGGCCGATGGTGACGGCTTCCGCATTCGTGCTCATGTCGACTGGCTCAGCTGGTGAAGGTGTTCCATGCGGATCCGGCGCCGCTCGCGGGCATTTGCCCTGACTTCGTCGACCGGAATGACATGCTCATGCTCGTCCTGCCACGCGTACCAGACGAAAATGGCAAACGCGCCGATCAGGCCGAGGATCGCAAGCCACCAGATATGCCAGATCACGGCAAATCCGCAGATCGATGCGAAGAAGGCGCAAATAACGCCAGTCGGCGTGTCGATCGGCATTTCGATGGGCTTATAGTCCGGCTCCTCGATCAGCGCGTCCTGCTTGATCGCCGTCTGCTTGCGGGTCCAATAGGCCTCCTCGCCATGGACATCGGGAAGCACCGCGAAGTTATAATGCGGGGGCGGTGACAGGGTCAGCCATTCGAGCGTCCTGCCGTCCCAGGGATCGCCGGTGACGTCGCGTCGCCGGTCGCGCGTCCTGATCGAATAGACCAGTTGCACGACCGTCAGCGCGATGCCGAGGCCGATGACCACCGCGCCGACGAGCGCAATATTCAACAAGGGCGACCAGCTGGGATCGTTGATGTGCTGCAACCGCCGCGTTCCGCCCCAGAAGCCGAGCACGTAGAGCGGCATGAAGGCGAGGTGGAAGCCGATGAACCAGCACCAGAAGATGGCCTTCCCCAGCCGCTCGTCGAGCGTGAAGCCAAAGGCTTTCGGGAACCAGTAAGTATAGCCGGCCATCAACGCGAACACGACGCCGCCGATGATCACATGGTGGAAATGGGCGACCAGGAACAGGCTGTTGTGAACCACGAAATCGACCGGCGGAATCGCGAGCAATACCCCGGTCAGGCCGCCGAGGATGAACGTCAGCATGAAGCCGATCAGATAGTACATCGGCACGTTGAACCGGACGCGGCCGCCGTACATGGTGAACAGCCAATTGTAGATCTTCACGCCGGTCGGGATGGCGATGATCATGCTGGCAATGCCGAAGATGGCGTTGACGTTGGCGCCCGCCCCCATGGTGAAGAAATGGTGCAGCCAGACGCAGAAGGAGATGATGCAGATCGCCAGCGTCGCGAAGACCATCGACCGATAGCCGAACAATGGCTTGCCCGAGAAGGTCGCCGCGACTTCCGAGAATATGCCGAACGCCGGCAGGATCAGGATGTAGACCTCCGGATGCCCCCAAACCCAGATCAGGTTCATGTAGAGCATCGAGTTGCCGCCACCGTCATTGGTGAAGAAGTGGAAGCCCATGTACCGGTCGAGCATCAGCAGGCCCAGGGTGACCGTCAGCACTGGGAACGCGGCAAGAATCAGCAGGTTGGAGGCGAGCGCGGTCCAGCAGAACACCGGCATGCGCATGTAGCTCATGCCCGGTGCGCGGGTCTTGAGGATCGTGGTCACGAAATTGACCGCGGTCAGCACCGTTCCGACGCCGGATATCTGTAAAGCGACGAGGTAATAGTCGACGCCGACTCCGGGCGAAAATTCCAGTTCGCTCAATGGCGGGAACGCCAGCCAGCCGGTCCGTGCGAACTCCCCGATGAACAAGCTGAGGTTGACCAGCAGTGCACCCGACGCGGTCAGCCAGAAGCTGACATTGTTCATCGTCGGGAAGGCGACATCGCGAACGCCAAGCTGCAGCGGCACCACGAAATTCATGAAGCCGATGACGAACGGCATCGCCACGAAGAAGATCATGATCGTGCCGTGGGCAGTGAATATCTGGTTATAATGCTCGGGCGGGAGGTAACCCTGCGAGGCGCCGATGGCGAGCGCCTGTTGCGCGCGCATCATGAGAGCGTCGGCGAACCCCCGCACCAGCATCAGCAGCGCCAGAACGATGTACATGATCCCGATCTTCTTGTGATCGGTGGATGTCAGATATTGGTTCCACAGATAGGGCCACCAGCCCTTGAGCCAGACCCAGACGGCAACGCCCACCACGCCCAGGATCACGACCAGCGAGGTGACCAGCGCGATCGGCTCGTGGAAGGGAATGGCTTCCCAGCTGAGTTTACCCAACATGCCCGGCCCCCTGTTCCGTCGCCGGCGGATTATGCTGCACGGGAGCGTCCGGCAGCCGGTTTGCGACGATGGCGTCAAACAGGCCGGGCGCTACCCTGCCATAGGTCGTCGGTTTCACATTGCTGCTCGGCTTGTTCAGCTGGGCGTAGGCCCGGGCGTCGAGCATTCCACCCTGGCCCTGAGCGCCCTGCGCCCAGACCTCGAATTGGTCGGGCGGAAGGACATGGGCCTTGAAGTGCATGCCGGGAAATCCGTCGCCGCTGAAATGCGCCGACAAGCCGTCATACACTCCAGGCCGGTCGGCCTGCAGGTTCAGGTGCGTCGCCATCCGCGGCATGGTGTAGATCATCGTGCCGAACTGGGGGACGAAAAAGACGTTCCAGACCGTCGCCGACGTCAACTCGTAACTGACCGGCGTGCCGGCCGGGACGACAAGCTGGTTGACCGTTGCGATCCCCTGGTCGGGATAGATAAACAGCCATTTCCAGTCGAGCGACACGACCTCGACCCGCACCGGCTTCATCTCGGACTTCAGGGGAACGCTTGGCTCCAGCCTGTGGCTTCCGATCCAGGCGATGCCGCCGAGCAGCAGAACTGTAAGGGCGGGAATCGACCAGACGACCATTTCGATTGCCCCGGAATACTCCCAGTCCGGCCGATAGGTCGCCTTGCTATTGCCACGCCGGAACCACCAGGCGAAGGCTACCGTCGCGATCATCGTCGGGATGATGATCGCCAGCATGATCGCCGTCGAATTGACCAATATCTGCTTTTCTGCGGCAGCGACTGGCCCCACCGGATCGAGAATGCCGCGATTGCAGCCGGTGGCGATCAGCAGGATTGCGGCGGAGGCGAGAGTGCGAGTCCTGCCCGCCGGCAAGCGGTCCAAAGTCCCCGAAACCTTGCGCCTCGATAAGGCCAAAGACCACCATCCTTTGCAGTCAGGTTCGGATCCGGCCGCAGCCGGCTCAACGAGTCCTTAGCCGCGCGGATTTCAGTCGGCAACCTCACCCCGGCTGAAACGGCCGCTGCGACCCGCAAACGTGGTGGATGCATCGTCGAAAAAGGAGAAAATGGTGGGCGTGGCAAGGATTGAACTTGCGACCCCTGCGATGTCAACACAGTGCTCTACCACTGAGCTACACGCCCACTCGGCGGTCCCTTTAGGGAGCGTTCGGGATTCGGGCAAGGGCCTTAAAGACCGCCGAACACGTCCGACTATAAACGGCCGTGTTGGTCCTCGGTCTGGAACAGCCGATCAACCTCGGCCACTAAATCCTTCAGATGGAAGGGCTTGCTCAAAAGCTTCGCCTCTGGCGCGGTCCTGCCACCCTGCAGCGCCACGGCGGCGAAGCCGGTGATGAACATGACGCGGATCGCGGGGTCGATCGCGCTCGCCTTCTGGGCCAGCTCGATCCCGTCCATTTCCGGCATGACGATGTCGGTCAGCAGCAGGTCGTACTTGCCCGCTTCCAACAGCGGCATCGCTTCCGTCCCGCAGCCGACCGCCTCGACATCATAGCCGACACGCTGCAGCGCGCGCTGCAGATATTCGCGCATCGACGTATCGTCTTCGGCCAGCAGGATTTTGATCATCGCCTCCACTATGCGCGCATGGCTTAAGATTTTCCAGCGCCAAGCAGCCCGTGCCCGATTGCTGTCCGCATTTGGCACGGTTAGGCTGTAACCCGTTGCCGATGCATTACTATCCCGCCCCGATCGTTCATCCGGCCCGATGCCCCCTGCCCGTGCTGCTGTCCGTGCCTCATTCGGGACGGGATTATGACGAGGCGGTGCTGGCCAATGCCGCGCAAGGACGGCGTGCCCTCGAAACGCTGGAGGACCCGCTGGTCGACCGGTTGGCGTGGCGCGCCATTTCCGCCGGGATCGGCGCCGTCATCCAGCCGGTTCCGCGCGCGATCATCGATTGCAACCGCGACGAGGAAGAGGTCGACCCCGCGGCGATTGCCGGGATTTCGCCCGCGCCGGTCGGTCCGCGCGCGCGCTACGGCCTCGGCCTGGTCCCTTCGCGCACCCACCGCCATGGGCGGCTTTGGCGCCGGCCGATCGACCGCGAAGAGCTGGAGCGCCGCATCGAGCATATCCACCGCCCCTATCATCATGCGCTGACGGAAGGCCTGGAAGAGCTTGCCGTACTTCATGGCGAGGCATTGCTGATCGATTGCCATTCCATGCCTTCGCGGCCCCACGGACAATGTGACGTCGTCATCGGCGACCGTCACGGGACCAGTTGCGGAGGATGGCTGGCCGACGAAGCTGCCCGGCTGGCCCGGCAGGCGGGCTTCCGGGTGGCGTTGAACGATCCCTATGCGGGCGGCGCCATCGTCGCCCGGCACGGGCGGCCGCACCTGGGCATCCATGCGATCCAGCTGGAGATCGGCCGCGAAACCTATCTCGGCGCCGACGGGCGTACCGCGTCGCGGGATTTCGACCGTGTCGCGTCGCTGGTTGAAACGCTTGCGACCTGCCTCGGCCAGGCAATGCTCGACCGGGCCATGCCGGCCGCCGCCGAATAGCCAAAAAAAACGGCCATCCCGATTTTAAGGCCGGGATGGCCGGAAGTTCAGGGAGGAACGCACCTTCCGGCGCGTGCGCCGCGCATCTCGTTCGAGGGGAACGAACGAAAGCGGCGCGGCATGACCCGGATGTGGGGTCATGCCGCGCCGTTTCAATGGCTCGGCGGATTTGCCGGCCGGACGGGCTTATGCGTCGGCGGTTGCCGGCTGCGCCGTGGGCATCGGGCCGGTGCCCTGCTGCACCTGGCGGCCGAAGATGTCGCGGACCATCGACAGCGAGAAGAGATGCGCCATGATCATCGGCAGCATTCCATTCTGGTTGAGCTTGCGAAGCTCGTCGCCGCGAAGGTTCCGCAGCTTTTCCTCGTCGACCATCTGGAAGCCGCGATAGATGAACGGCTGTTCCGAACCCTGCGGCTGAATGGCCACTTCGCCATCCATCAGCAGGCCGGATTCCTTGATCTCGTTCATGAAGGCCGAAGTGCGCTGGCCGGCCTGTTCGAACTGTTCGCAGAAATCCAGGATCGATTTGGTGGCATCCGAAGGCTCGTCGCCGTTGAACAGTGGCTGGCCCTGGTCGAAATCGCCCACCCCGCCGGAAGCCGGGTCGAAGCAGAGCGACAATTCGTCGCTGTCTTCGCGCAACCGGGCCAGCAGGAACGGGTAACGGCGGATGTAGGCCGGAACGTAGACGTTGCTGTCGAGCAGCTTTCCGTCCTTGTCGAAGAA
The DNA here is from genome assembly GCA_946886645.1 of uncultured Sphingomonas sp. The sequence goes on along the minus strand of CAMPIY010000059.1, from coordinate 1,366 downwards.
GGTGTTGGTGCCGTCGTGAAGCCCCATCAGGGCCAGCGGCACCGGAACGTCGCCGGTCGAGAAGATGATCGGGAAATGGCGCTGCGCCAGGGCGAATTCGTCGACCGTGACCGGAATGGCGTGGGTCGTCGCGAGGCTCGGCACCGTTTCGATCGTACGCACCTTGAAATTGCCGTGAACATTGCGGTTCAGGGGCTCGAGGCCATTGTACAAAAGGGGCAACATGTTCGGCGCTTGGCTCGCCATGAGGATGATCTCCGAAAAAGGGGCGAGCGGGTCCGGGATCGCTCACCGGCCGGCCTCGCTTGTAGATTGCGGGCACGGCTCTAGTGACAGCCTCTGCCGAGCGCAAGATGTTTGAGTGGTTCGGAAATTCTGGCGCGGCGGGCGGCCGGCTTTCCAGTTAATTCCCCGTTCAAGGCTTGCCGCTAGACCTGCTTGCCGCAATGGTCTTGTGCGAATGACGCTTCTCGCCTTTTTCGGCATCCTCCCGGCGCTGCTCGGGCTCACCGCGGACCCGCCGCGCAACGATCAGGTCGTGCGTCGGATGGTCGTGCGCGACGAGATCATCTTTCGCATCCCGGTGCGCCCCCGGCCCTCGCCGGCGATCGAGTGGAAAGAGCGCAAGGGCCCCAAATGCCTGGATGCGGACCGGATCGCGGGCGCGATGCTGTCCGGGCCCTCGACGATCGACTTCCTCATGCGCGACCGCCAGCGGATCCGGGCGGAAATGGACAGCGAGTGCCCCGCGCTCGACTATTACGGCCGCCTCTACCTGATCCCCGACGACGATCGCATTTGCGCCAAGCGTGAATTCGTGCGCTCCCGCGTCGGCGGAAGCTGCCGCATCGAACGCTTCCGCAAGCTGGTGCCGCAGCTCAAGCGGTAATTTGGTGAATCAAGTAAACTGTCACCGTAATTCCGGCTACCGAGTACGGCTGCCCGGCAAACACCAGTCAGACGGGGAGTTTTCCATGAGTTGTATCAAGAATGCCGCTATTGGCCGGTCTTGTTTGACGTTAGCGATTATGGCGGCTTCAGTTGCTTCTTGCGCTGAGCCGCCTGTAGTTCGCTCGAAATCCGTTTCAGTCACGTCGGCGAGCATGGACTACGATCGCTGCAATACAGCTGTGCTTGTCAGCGCGAGCACAACACCTGCCTCGGTCCGTGGCGGCCCAGAAGCGAGTTTCGAGGCGGTAGAGGTGTTGCAGCCCGGTATGGCGATCTTCACATGTAATGAAGCACGTGATTGGATTGGTGTGGTGTTCGGCCAGCAGTGTGACCTTAAGCATTCAAACGCGGTCCCGCCCGAGTTACCTCAGGGATGTAAATCGGGATGGGTGGAAAGACGCGAGCTCAAAATCAC
>CAMPIY010000058.1 GCA_946886645.1 uncultured Sphingomonas sp. | reverse complement strand
CGCGCCATCATTTCCGCGCCGGTGAACTGGCTGAACTCGTTCACGCTGTAGCGGTCCTTGATCGACTGCGGCCAAGGCCCGATGCCGATCCCGGCCTGCATCGGCAGGATCACGGGCGTTCCCATCGGCACGCGGGTCATGCTCTCGACGCCAGACGCGATCACCACATCCTGGGTCCCGCTCATTACCGCTTGGGCGGCGAAGTGGAGCGCCTGCTGAGAGCTTCCGCATTGCCGGTCGATGCTGACGGCAGGGACGCTGTCGGGCAGTTTCGAGGCCATCACCATGTTGCGCCCGATGTGGAAGCTCTGCTCGCCAATCTGGCCGACGCAGCCGGCGATGACATCCTCGATTGCAGCGGGATCAATGCCGCTTCGCTCGACCAGTGCATCAAGCACCGCCGCCCCAAGGTCGGCCGGATGCCAGTCGCGTAGGGCTCCGCCGCGCCGCCCACCCGCCGTGCGCAGCGCTTCGACAATATAAGCTTGGGCCATCAACTGCTCCGTGGTTCGGTCGACCAAGCGAGCACGAATGTCCCCCCGCTTGTCAATTGGCGCGCATCTTCGGACTGGAGCAGGGCGCATTCGCCGGGCGCGACGTCGCTAACCGGCGCATCGACCGGCAGAAGCTGGATGTCATGCATGGCGGCGGGAAGCTCCGGCGGCCCCCCGACGCACCAGGCCACGCCGAAATGCGGGCCGTCGACCAGCACGCGGCTTTCGCCATTTACGTTGGTGTCGCGCGGATCGCTGTGCGGCCGGGCATGAACCACATCCTCGGCTTCCTTGAGATGAAGCTCGCGCGGACGGCCGTAGTCGTACAGCCGGTAGGTCAGGTCGACGAATTGCTGGATTTCCATGACCGTAAGGCCCGGCCCGAGCGCATGGATCGTCTCGGCCGGGTTGTAGATAAAGTCGCCGCGCTTCGGCCGCCGCCAGTCCATCAGGTCGACGATCGACCCGTCACGCGCCGCCTGCATCAGCTCCGCCGAAGGAACGTCGCGGACCGTGCCGATGCCCAGCTCCGCATTCTCGTCGGCATCGAGCACGATCCAGCACTCGTCCTTGCCGCGCGGATAGCCGCGCGTCCGGGCGGTGGCATCGTCGGGATGGACCTGGATCGACAGGCGTTCGGTCGTGAACAAATATTTGGCCATGACGTCGAGCGACAGGCCGACTGGCGGCTCGAACCAGATTTCGCCGACCTGCCTGTCCGGATCGATCCCGAACTGCGCATCGATCCCGCGCCGCCCCCACGGCTTGTCGACGATCTTCGTGGTGAGCTTCAGCAACGCCTTACTCCATCGCGGCGACGAGGTCCTTCAGCGGCAGGAAGGCAAAACCGATCGAGCTGTCGGAAATGCCATAGGGCATGAACAGCTGGTCACCGACCCGCATGCCGCCACAGGTATAAACGACGTTGGGGACATAGCCGTTCCGGTCGTCGTTCTCCGCCTGCAAGATCGGGTTGCGGGTTCGGCCGATGATTTTCGAGGGATCGTCGCGATCGAGCAACACGGCGCCGATCGAATATTGCCGCATCGCGCCGACGCCGTGGGTCAGCACCAGCCAGCCCTCGTCGATTTCGATCGGCGATCCGCAATTGCCGATCTGGATCAGCTCCCAAGGATATTTGGGGGTCATCAGAAGCTTGCCCTCGTCCCAATCGGTGAGGCTGTCCGATGTCAGCAGGAACAGATTCTGCCCGTCCTGCCGCCCGACCATCATGTATTTTCCGCCGATCTTGCGCGGGAACAAGGCCATTCCCTTGTTGCGCGAGGCGCTGCCCGTCATCGGCACCAGGTCGATCTCGCGGAACCCGTCGGTGCAAAGCAGCTCCGAACGGATATCGCGGCCCGAATAAGCGGTGTAGGTGCCGAAATATTCGAGGCTCCCGTCGTCATGCGTGAATTGGGTGAGGCGCAGATCCTCCAGCCCGTTCGATTGGGCCGGCGTCACCGGGAAGATGACCATGCCCGACAAGTTGGTGTCTTCCTGCCGGAAAACGGTGACCGGCCCGTCCTCGTAAATGCCGTCGAGATCCGGAGCATCGGCGGCGGTAGCGAAGGGAGGCTCTGACGCGAGCTGGAAGGCGCCGTTGGAGCTGACCAGGCCCTCGCGGAACGCGATTGAGCTGATGTGTCCTTCGCCCACCGCCCTAAGCGACATCAGGATTCGCACCGTCTGCCGGTCGAGGCCGCTCTGGTCCGGGTGCGGGACGATGCTGGGGTTCATCAGCGCCGCGGCGCAATAGCTGTACTCGTGACAGAAATAAGCGCCGATCAGCTGCTGGCGCTTGTCGCCGATCCCTTCGAGCGACAGGCCAAGCATTTCGGAAATCTGGCTGAAGCGTTTGAGGAAAATCTTGCGCGTCTGCCAATGGCGCCGCTCGAAATTGTGCATCACCGACTGGAGCTGCTGGCCGACCTCGCGATCACCGAGTCCGAGCACTGCATCGACCAGACGCTGGGCCCTCGCGGGATGGCGCCGGTTGCCCTGCCAGGCAAGGTGAAATGGACGAACGACGACGCGGGAAGGGTCCGCCTTAAGCCGGAGCGGATGGAGCTGTGACTGAATCATGGACCTTGTTTGACAGCGCGAAAGACGACGCTTCTGGGGCGATGTCGCCGCCCTGTCCAGTCCGTTTGGGCGTTGCGAAGCCATGGCGCATGGTCATCGCGGCGAGGTGCAGGGCCAGGATCGATTCCGCCCCCTGGTTGCGGTTAATGCCCGTCGCCATCAACCCGTCGAAACAGCTGCCGTCGGTCGCATCGGCGAGCGGAATGCCCGCATCATTGTCGCCGAAGAACCAGCCGAAGCTGTGGCGCGCGTGCGCCTTCCATTCGTCGTGGCCAGTCGCTGCGAAGGCTGCGGCGCAGGCATCGATGGTGGCCCAGGCCTCGACCGGTTGCTGGTCGAACGCCAGCGGCGGCGCATAGGCGCGGCCGAAGCCGTTGGAGCCAACCGGGCGGAAGGTGCCGCGCGGCCCCGTCTGGCGGGCGATCAACCACCGCAGCGTCGACAGGCCAAGCTCGACCTTGGCATTATCGCCCAGCGCCATTCCCGCCCGGATCAGCACTTCGGGGAGGCGGGCGTTGTCATAGACCAACTCCGGCTCGAACCAGTTCCAGTCGTGGCGCGAGGAATCCCGATGCATCGCCATTAGCTGGTCGCCCGACGCTTCAAGCAGCGACCTGGCAAGCGCGTGATCCGGATGGCGATCCAGAAGCGCGGTTCCGCCGAGCGCCGCAAAGGTGCGTGTCCGGTGCGCCTTCAGGTCGGCGACGTGCGGCGCGGTCTGGTCGAACAGATAAAGCGCCCAGTCGCGGATGCCTTCGTCGGGGGATTGGGAGGCTGCCACGCCCAGCGCCCAGATGGCCCGGCCATTGCTGTCGTCGGACCCGCGTTCCTCGAGCCAGCGTCGATCATATCCCATGAAGTTGCGGAATCGGCGGGTGTCGGGGTTCCAGCCATGCTGGACGAAGGCCGCGTAGCGGTGCTCGAGGAGCCGTGATTCGGGGTCGCTGCCCCGGCGGACGGTCAGCATCAGCGCCCGGGCATTGTCATCGATACAGTAGCCGTGATCGCGGTCGGGCACTGAATAGACGGCATGCTGCATGATTCCGACCGCGTCGCTCATCCGCTGGACGGCCTCCAGCGGTAGCGGCGCCGCGCGAGGCGGAGCGGGTCGCGGCTCGACCGAGCGAACTCGATCGGCCAGGGGAAGCAGCGCCCGCTCGACCACGAGTGGCCAGAGCATCGTCCGGCCCCGCTCGTAGGCGGCGCGAGCAAGGGAATCGCGCAGCCGCTCATCGTCGAGCAGCTTGATGACGGCATCCGCGAGCGCGGCCGGATCGCCGGGCGGGACGATGATCCCGTGACCGTCGGCCAATATCTCCTGCGCATGGATGTAAGGGGTCGCAACCACCGGCTTTCCGACGGCGACCGCATAGCTCAAGGTTCCCGACGTCACCTGGGCCATGTTGAGGTAGGGCGTCACATAGACGTCGCTCGCCTGGAGCATGTCGAGCAGCGCTTCCTGCTCGACGAAGGAGTCGATGAACTGGATGCTTTGCTCGACGCCAAGCTCGCGTGCGCGCTCGATCAGCGTCTCGCGAAGGGATTCGCCCTGGTTGCGGACGAGGTTGGGGTGCGTGGCGCCGACCACCGCATAAAGCGCCTTGGGGTGCGCCGCGACGATGGCCGGCATCGCCTCGATCATATGGCCGATACCCTTGTCGGGCGCGAGCAGGCCGAAGGTCATCAACACCTCGCGGCCGTCCCAGCCGAAACGATCCTTCAGCTCGGCGGAATCGCGCAACGGCCGATCGGGCACGCCGTGCGGGATGACCTGGATGTGGTCCGCCGGGACACCATAGCGGCGTTGCAATATTTCGGCGCCCCTCGCGGCCATGACGATGACCTTTTCAGCCCGCGCAAGGAGGCGTTCCAGCACGACCTCCTGTGCTTCGGAAGGATTTTCGAGGACGGTGTGCAGGGTAACAATCAGCGGCACATGAAGCGCGCTGACCAGCTCCAGGACGTGCGACCCAGCGGGTCCCCCGAAAATTCCATATTCATGCTGAAGCCAAACGGCTTCCGCGCCGCTCCGCTCGATGTCGGCCGCGGCGTCGCGGTAGCTTGCCGAATCCTCGGCGGCGATCGCCCGAATGTCGGCCGGATATTCAACGCCCGATCGGTCATCCATTGCATAGTGATCCAGCTTCATCGCCGGAAAGCGCTGGCGGAGCGCATCCGCGACATGGCTGGTGAAGGTCGCGATTCCGCATTTGCGCGGTAGGGCGTTGCCGATCAGCGCAAGGTGACGGACTGGCGCCGAGCGGCCGTTCGCGCTGCTTCGCTCCGATTCCTCGTCCAGGATGATATTGATATCGAACATACGCCTCGGCTTCCGTGCACTGGGAAGATGGAGGCATCGGGGACGCCCCCCACATCCCTAACGGCCCGAACCATGATTGGTTTCATTCCTTTTCGCAGGCGCACAATGGATTTCGTCGCACTGCATCATCTTTCCGCCGTGCATGGGCGGGTTCGCAAGTGGCCCGGCTTGCGCTAGGCGCGGGGCCGATGAACGCGACGCTGGTCTCGAACGACGGCTGGTTCCCGGCCTCCTGGCGCGGCCGTCCGGCCCGGCAGATGCCCGAATATGCGGATGAGGCTGCGGTAAGGGCGGTCGAAGCGCGGCTGGCGACTGCCGCACCGGTGGTCCAAAGCGAGGATTCGGCAAAGCTGCGGGATGCCGTCGCCGGGCTGGCCATGGGCAGCGGATTCCTGTTGCAGGGCGGCGACTGTGCCGAGAGCTTCGACGATCCAGTCGCGGAGCAGGTTGCGGGAATCGTCGGCCTGTTCGACGCCATGGCCGGACAGCTTCACCCGGCGGTTAATGGCGCGCTGATCGAGATTGCCCGGATCGCTGGACAGTTCGCCAAGCCGCGCAGCGCGACAACGGAGAGCCACGAGGGCGTGACGCTGCCCGCCTATCGGGGCGATATCGTCAACGGAGCGGCGTTCGAACCGGAAGCGCGCCGGGCCGATCCGCTGAGAATGATGCGGGCGCATATGCAATCGGTCGGAACGGCCGCAAGCCTCGCGGCGATGCGCGGCGCGGCCGGCCCGATCTTCACCAGCCATGAAGCGCTGCTGCTGCCCTATGAGGAAGCGCTGACAAGGCGCGACGCTGCCGGGCGCTGGTGGGCGACATCCGGGCACATGCTTTGGCTGGGGGACCGGACGCGGCAGGCTGACGGGGCGCATGTCGAATATCTGCGCGGCATCGAAAATGTCGTCGGCGTGAAGTGCGGGCCGAGCCTGGGCGCAGACGAGCTGCTGCGGCTGGTCGAGCGCCTCGACCCGCGCAACTGCGCCGGAAAGCTGGTGCTGATCGGCCGGTTCGGAGCGAAGCGGATCGGCGAGGCGCTACCGCCCCTGATGCGGGCGGTGCGCGAGGAAGGCCGCGTGGTCGTCTGGACGATCGATCCGATGCACGGCAACACGACCATGAGCGGCAAGCGCAAGGTTCGCCGCCTGCCCGACATCCTCGCCGAAATCGACGCATTCTTCGCAATCGCGCGCGCCGAGGGCGTGCACGGCGGAGGAATTCATCTCGAAATGAGCGCGCTGGACGTAACCGAGTGCATCGGCGGGCGCGGGCCGGCGTCGATCGATGAGCTGGAGAAGAACTGGCTGACCGCCTGCGATCCCCGGCTCAACGCGGGCCAGGCGATCGACCTAGCCGCCCATGTCGCGGGCCTTCTCGCTTGAAACTGACCGCAACCCCCGGTTCCGCGCTGGAGGGCGAGGCGGCGATTCCGGGCGACAAGAGCTGCTCGCACCGCGCGCTGATCCTTGGCGCGATGGCGGACGGGGAAACCCGGATCGAAGGGTTGCTGGAAAGCGCGGATGTCTTCGCGACGGCACGGGCGGTTGAGGCCTTCGGCGCGAAAGTCGAAGAGGGCGAAGGCGGACAATGGCGTGTCCAAGGCGCAGCCTGGCGCTCGCCTGACGGGCCGGTCGATTGCGGCAATAGCGGCACAGCGGCGCGGCTGCTGATGGGCGCGGTGGCGGGGATGCCCCGCGTCGCCGCGACCTTCACCGGCGATGCGTCGCTTTCGTCGCGGCCGATGAAGCGGGTGACTTTGCCGCTCATGCGGATGGGCGCCCGGATCGAGGGTGGCGATTGCCTTCCCCTGGCGGTCGAGGGCGCGCGATTGGGTGGAATCGATTATCGCAACGTCCCCGCATCGGCGCAGGTGAAGTCGGCGATCCTGCTGGCCGGACTGGGCACGGAAGCGCGGGTGCAGGTGCTGGAACCGGTGCCCAGCCGGGATCATAGCGAGATCATGCTGTCGATCTTTGGCTGCGACATCGCGGTCGATGATACGCCGGAAGGATGGGCGGTTTCGCTGGGCGAAAAACGGCGATTGTCGGGCCGCGACCTAAAAATAGGCGCGGACCCGTCATCGGCCGCCTTTCCACTGGTTGCGGCAGCGATCGTAGCGGGATCGGACGTCATAGCGCGCGGTGTCATCGTCAATCCGCTCCGCACCGGCCTTTACGAAGTGCTGGAGACGATGGGCGGCAATATTGAGCTGTCCAACGAACGCATCCAGTCCGGCGAACTGGTCGCCGACATCCGGATTCGCCATTCGAAGCTTGGTCCGTGCCATGTCCGCGCGGAGCAGGTTCCGGCGATGATCGATGAAATCCCCGCGCTGGCCGTCGCCTGCGCCTTCGCCGAAGGCGAGAGCGTGATCGAGGGATTGGGTGAGCTTCGGTTGAAGGAGAGCGACCGGCTTGGTGCGATTGTAGTCGGGCTGGCGGCATGCGGCGTCGCCGCGGTCGCGGACGGCGATACGCTGCGCATCTTCGGCAAGGACGTAGTTCGAGGTGGCGGCGCTATCGCCACTCGCGGCGATCACCGCATCGCGATGGCGTTCCTCACCCTCGGCCTGGGCGCGCAGGCGCCGGTGGAGGTTGACGAAGCGGAAATGATCGCCACCAGCTTCCCGGGCTTCGTCGAGACGATGAAGGGCATAGGGGCGGACATCGGATGAGCATCAACAGCTTCGGCCATCTCTTCCGGCTGACGACCTGGGGCGAAAGCCATGGGCCAGCGATCGGCTGCGTGGTCGACGGCTGCCCGCCAGGGCTGGAGCTGGATGAAGCCTGGGTCCAGCAATTCCTCGACCTCAGGCGGCCGGGAACGTCCAAGAATGTCTCGCCTCGGCAGGAGCCAGACCGGGTGCGTATCCTGTCAGGGGTCTATGAGGGACGGACCACCGGCACCCCGATCGCGATGATGATCGAAAACGTCGATGCACGTAGCGCTGATTATCCCAAGGACGCGCCCTATCGGCCCGGCCATGCCGACTTCGCTTATGACGCCAAATATGGGTTCCGCGATCCGCGCGGGGGTGGGCGGTCGTCGGCGCGCGAAACCGCGATGCGTGTCGCAGGCGGCGCCGTGGCGCGGCTGGCCATCCCTGAAGTCAATGTCTCGGCGACTGTCGTCGAGATTGGCGGTGAGGCCGATGAAAGTCGGTGGGAGGCGATGCTGGATGACGCCCGCGCGGCGGGCGACAGCCTCGGCGCGGTGATCGAATGCGTCGCGACCGGCGTTCCCGCCGGCTGGGGCGCACCCATCTATGCCAAGCTCGATGCCGAGCTGGCGGCGGCCTGCATGGGTATCAACGCGGTCAAGGGCGTCGAGATCGGCGACGGCTTCGGCGCGGCCCGTTTGAAGGGCAGCGAGAATGCCGATGCGATGCGGCAAGGCGCGCAGTTCGACAGCAACCACGCTGGCGGGATTGCAGGCGGCATTTCGACGGGGCAGGCGATCGTCGTGCGCGTCGCCTTTAAGCCGACCAGCTCGATCCGCATTCCGGTGCCCAGCATCGACGCCGCCGGCAATGAGGTGGAAGCTATGACCAAGGGCCGCCACGACCCATGCGTCGGCATTCGCGGCGCGCCGGTGGTCGAGGCCATGGTCGCCTTAGTGCTGGCGGATCATAAGCTTCTGCACCGAGGCCAATGCGGCTAGTGGCATTTGAAACGGTCGAACGGCTCCAGGCAGGATTTGCAGCGCCATTGCGCCTTGCAAGGCGTTGAGCCGAAGCGGCTCACTTCTTCGGTATCGGTCGAGCCGCAGCGCGGGCAGGTCGCCGCCTTCGCCAAGTCTGGCGGGGCAATGCCGTAAGCCGCCAGTTTCCGCTTTCCCTCCTCGCTAATCCAGTCGGTGGTCCAGGGCGGCGACAGGACGGTTTCGATGGCGACCTGGCGATAGCCGGCGGCGTCCAGCGCGGCGCGGATATTCTGTTCGATGAACTGGGTCGCGGGACAGCCGGAGTAGGTCGGCGTGATGACGACCTTCTCTTCTTCCACGCCGCGGACGATGCCGAGGTCGAGGATCGACACGGCGGGGATTTCGGGATCGGGAACGTCCTTCAGGACCCCCCAGATGCCGGCGACGCCCATCAGACCTTCTCGAGCGCCAGCGCGATTCCCTGGCCGACGCCAATGCACATAGTCGCGAGCGCATAGCGGCCGCCGTTGCGCTGAAGCTCTTCGGTCGCGGTGAGCGCCAGGCGAGCGCCCGACATGCCGAGCGGATGGCCGAGCGCGATGGCGCCGCCATTGGGGTTCACCTGCGGCGCGTCGTCGGGGATTCCGAGCTGGCGAAGGACGGCGAGGCC
>CAMPIY010000057.1 GCA_946886645.1 uncultured Sphingomonas sp. | reverse complement strand
CGCAGTGCGTTCATCCGCTGCTCCGACGTGCCGTGCGTGAAATTGTCGGGCGAGACCTGGCCTTTGGTCAGCATGTCGTCGCCGATTGCTTCGGCCGCGCGCATGCCTTCCTCGATGTCGCCCTGCTCAAGCGCACCCGAACGCGCGGCCCAGACGCCCGCATAGCAATCGGCTTGTAGCTCGACGCCGACCTGGACAACATTGCCCTGGGTCTTGCCCATGCTCGCCTGCGCGGACTGCGCCTTGTCGAGCGTGCCTTCCAGATCCTGGATATGATGGCCGACTTCGTGGGCGATGACATAGGCCTGGGCGAAGTCGCCCGGCGCGCCGAACCGCCGCGACAGCTCGTTGAAGAAGGCGGGGTCAATGTAGATTTGCTTGTCGGTCGGGCAGTAAAACGGCCCCATCGCCGCCTGCGCCGCGCCGCAGCCCGACTGGTTATAGTCGGTGTATGCGACCAGCCGGGTCGGCTGATATTGCGTCCCTGCCTGCTGGAAAATCTGGCCCCAGACCTGCTCGGTCGAGCCAAGCACCTGTCGCATGAACTTTCCGGTATTGGGGTCGAGCTTTGACGGCCCTTCCTGCGTTGAACCGCCGCCACCGAGCATTCCGCCGCCACCACCGAGCGAAGACAAGGCACAATATCCAAGCAGGAGGATCAGGAGCCCGACAAAGCCGAACCTGGAGAGGACGAACTGCGCCAGGAGCGCGATCACGCCACCGCCGGCTCCGCCGAGGCTCAAGCCTCCGCCACCCGATTGCCCGGTTCGATCTTCGAAGTTCTCGCTTTCGGGTGAATCGCCAAAACGCATGCCGCCCTCCTGCCTTCCTGGCCATTTCAATGCTCCACCGCCGTAACGGTTGCAATCGCCGCCGTCCGCCGCAAGAGCAATTCGCAACGGGAGACTATTGTATGAAGCTTCAGGGCAAGACGGCGCTCGTAACCGGGTCGACCTCCGGAATCGGGCTTGCCATCGCAAAGGCGATGGCCGCCGAGGGCGCGAGCGTGATGATCAACGGCTTCGGTGATGCCGCCGAGATCGAGGGCATCCGCCTTGAGCTTGAGGAATTGTCGGGAGCGCAAGCGCTTTACGATGGAGCCGACCTTGGCGATGCCGGCGCGATCGAAGCAATGGTCAAGCGTTGCCAGCATGAGCTGAGCTCGCCGGACATTTTGGTCAACAATGCCGGAATCCAGTTCGTGTCGCCGGTTACGGACTTCCCGCCCGAGAAATGGGAAGCCATCCTCAGGATCAACCTTACCGCCGTATTCCACACCATTCGGCTGTGCCTTCCCGGCATGCGCGAAAAAGGCTGGGGCCGGGTCATCAACACCGCCTCCGCGCACAGCATTGTCGCCTCACCGAACAAGAGCGCCTATGTCGCCGCCAAGCATGGCGTCGCGGGCCTGACCAAGACCGTCGCACTGGAAGCGGCGCGCGACGGCGTGACCGTCAATTGCATCTCCCCCGGCTATGTCTGGACCACGCTGGTCGAAAACCAGATTCCCGACACGATGAAGGCGCGCAACCTGACCCGCGAGCAGGTGATGAACGACGTCCTGCTGGCGGCACAGCCGACCAAGCGTTTCGTCACCGTCGATGAGGTCGCAAGCCTCGCCCTTTATCTAACCAGCGACGGCGCGGCGTCGATCACCGGCACCAATCTTAGCATGGACGGCGGCTGGACCGCCGCCTAGGCTCGCACCCATGCGAGTAGCTCTGCTGGCAGCCCTGCTTCCCCTCGCCGCCTGCGCGGCGGTTCCCCGGCTTCACGATGCGCCGGTGGCAAGCTCGACCGAATGGCGGGACGTTGCAACATCGTCGGATCGGGCGCGCCTTCGCGACTGGCGGACCGCTTTCACCCGTGCGCTCGACCAGGCGCGCAAGGCCGGGCACGCCGCCGACATCGCAAAAGAAGGACGGCTGCTTGAGCCTGATGCTGCACTCGGGCCGGTCCCGATCCCCAACGGCAATTATAAGTGCCGCGTGATCAAGGTCGGCGCGAAGAGCGAAGGCCTGCTCGATTATATCGCCTATCCGGCGTTCGACTGCCGGATCGAGCAGCAGGGCGCGCTGCAGAGCTTCACCAAGCTGACGGGATCGCAGCGGCATGTCGGCCTGGTCTTTCCCGACAGCCCGCTTCGCCAGGTCTTTCTGGGAACGTTGGTGCTCGGCGATGAGGGACGCGCGATGGAGTATGGCCGCGACCCGGATCGGGACGTGGCCGGATGGGTCGCGCGGATCGATGACAATCGCTGGCGGCTGATCCTCCCCTACCCGCGCTATGAATCGACGATTGACGTCGTCGAGCTAGTGCCCGCCCCTTAGCCTACTCCGCCGCCCAAAGCCTCGATTTCTCGACGATCGTCATTTCGCGAAGCAGCGCGTCGACGCTTCCGCTGAGCTCGTCGACGAAGGGCATCGGGTGGCGGGCACCGCGATAGGATTCGACCAGCAGGATCGCATCGATCAGGATCGGCACGACCAGGCTCTCCGCATCGTCGAGCTCGGCGAGCGCCTGAAGCTTTTCCAGCGCCTTTTGCCGGGCAGCCTCCGGGTTCGCCATCGCCGCCGCACGTCCGATCATCCAGGCCATCGTTCCCTCGCTCCCAAGAAAGTCCCGATCATAACTCCCGGAGCCGATTCGGAGCATGTCGGGCGGTCTTGCCTATGGAGCGCTCTGGCGCATCGGCGGATCAATCCTCCATAAGAGCGCTGGTCATCCGGCCGATTATTGGTTTGCTGGTGCCGTGGAGGGAGTTCTTCGATGAAGAGTCTTTTGAGACCTTTGGTAGCAATGACGGTCGGATTTTCATCGGCGTTGGTGGTGACGGCAGCGCCCGCCCAACCCACCGGCGTCCAATCCATTGTTCGCGACGGCCAGAAGGACTTCGACTGGGAGCTGGGCACCTGGACGACCAAGGTGCGGGTGCGGACCAATCCCTTGTCAGGCGAAGCGCCGACCTGGGTCGAGTTTCAGGGCACCAGCGTGATCAAGCCGGTATCGGACGGCCGCGCCAACCTGGTCGAATTGTCTGTCGCGGGGCCGAAGAACAAGATCGAGGGCGTTTCGCTTCGCCTCTACAATCGGCAATCCCATCAATGGAGCCTCAACTTCGCAAGTTATCGGGACGGAATGCTGACCGCGCCGGTTTACGGGTCGTTCGACGCAAACGGCCGGGGGCTTTTCTACGGTCACGACATGCTCGACGGTCGCGCAATCATGGTGCGCTTCGTCATCACGCGGCCCTCCGCGAACGAAGCGCGGTTCGACCAGGCTTATTCGGTCGATGGCGGCGTGACATGGGAGGACAATTGGAACGCCGTCGACACGCGGCGCTGATCAGGCGCTAGCCTCGCTGAGCCGTTCGATCTGGCCGGGCGTAAGGTCCAGCGTCAGTGCGGCGACCAGTTCCTCGCCCTGCTTCGCGCTGGTCGCGCTGGCGATGGGTGCGGTGATGCCAGGCTGAACCTTGAGCCAGGCGAGTGCGACGGTCGCCATGGCAGCACCGGTTTCAGCCGACACCTCTTCCAGCGCGGCCAGGACTTTCCGGCCGCGCTCGCTCTCAAGATATTCGATGTTGCGGAGACCGCGCGGGCTCTTCGTCAGGTCGTCCTTCGACCGATATTTGCCGGTCAGGAAGCCATTCGCCAGGCTGTAATAGGCGAAAACTGAAAGGCCGCGATTCAGGGCGACCAGCTGCAACTCGCCCTCGAATTTTTCGCGTTCGACCAGATTGTACCAATTCTGGAGCGCAGCGGGCTGGTCGAATCCTTGCTCGATGCTGACGGTTAGCGCTTCCTCGACCCGATGCGCGGCGAAGTTCGACAGGCCGATGGCATCGATCTTGCCGGCCCGGCGGAGCGCATCGAACGCCCCGAGGCTGTCGGCCAGCGGCACGCTCTCGTCGTCCTTGTGTTGATAATAGAGGTCGATCCTGTCGATCCCGAGCCGCTCTAGCGAGGCATTGCAGGTCGGTTCGATCGTCTCCGGCTTCAGCCCCGCCATGAAACCGACCTTGGTGGCGATGACCACCTTGTTGCGCTTCGCCGGATCGCGCTTCAGCCAGCGGCCGATCAGCGCCTCGCTCTCGCCGCCCTGGTGGCCCGGAACCCAGGCCGAATAGACGTCGGCGGTATCGATCATCGTTCCACCGGCATCGACGAATTTGTCGAGCACCGCGAAGCTGGCGGCCTCGTCGGCGGTCCAGTCGAACACGTTGCCGCCAAGCGCGATCGGTGCGACTTCAAGGTCGCTGGAGCCGATTGGCCGCTTCATTTCGCCTTCTCCCGATCGAACCATTCGGCCGCATCGCGAACCCGCTGCGCCTCCTCCGGCCGCATGACCAGCACGGCATCGGGGGTCGCGACGATGACCAGCCCTTCCACGCCGATAGCAGCGACGCGCGGGCCGCTCGTCCGCACCAGCGTGTCGCGGCAATCAAGCGCAAGCACGTTGCGGCCGAGCGCATTGCCCTGATCGTCCTTGATCGATGAATCGACCAAAGCCTCCCAGCTGCCGATGTCCGACCAGCCCATCGACACCGGCACGACCGCGACCCGGTCGCTATGCTCCATCACCGCATAGTCGATCGACTTGGCGGGCGACGCGGCAAAGGTTTCCGCGTCGACATAGATTACCGACCCATCGACTTCGGCATTGGCGAGCGCGCCCTGCGCGGCGGCACGGATTGCGGGCGCGTGGCGTTCCAGTTCGCTCCGCCAGGTTCGTGTTCCCGCGAGGAAGATACCGGCGTTCCAATAATGACCGCCCTCCGCGAGCATGGACTCCGCCTTTTCCAGCGGCGGCTTTTCGACGAAGCGGTCGACCTTCCGCACCTCTTCGTTTCCACCAGCTGCGATATAGCCGAAGCCGGTCGCGGGATGGTCCGGTTCGATGCCGAACGTCACGATGCTCCCGTCGGCGGCGGCCGCGGCGGCGAGTTCGATGGCACGATGAAATGCGGGTGTGTCGCCGATGAAATGGTCGCTCGGGCAAACCAGCAACAGCTCGTCCCCGTCGGCCAACTCGGCGGCAAGGGCGATGGCAGCGGCGCTGTCCCTCTTCATCGGTTCCAGGACGATGCGCGCTCCCTCCGGCGCGACGGCGCGAAGGTCGGCCTCCTGCGCCCGGTTGGCGACGATGATCGGCGCTTCGAAGCCTTCGCCGAAGCGGGCCAAGGTCTGGTGGAACAGCGTCTCCTCACCCAGCAAGGGAAGCAGGTGCTTGGGCCGCTCGGCGGTCGACAGCGGCCACAACCGGGTCCCCGCGCCGCCCGCCAAAATTACCGGCCGGATCGGCCGCCCCCTCGTCTCGTCGCTCATGGTTTCCACCATGCTCATAACGGCCGCGTAGCGCCAGCGTTCACCATATATTTGTAAAATTTTGCGACACCCCGGCCCATGTCGGCGAATCTTACAGCGGGGCGCTCATGCAGGCGCTGATCCTGTTCTGGACGCACGCGCTCGCCGCCGCGCTGTTCGCATCTCTCACACTGTGGGAATTGCGGCGCGGTCTTGGCGAGAGTGAGCAGCGCATGCTGTTGGCCGCCTTTGCGCTGACCGGCTGCTGGGCGTGGATCACCGCGCTTGCGCCCATTACGATGCTCGCCGCTTACGCCGAGACGGCGCGAAACTTGGTGTGGGTCGGCGTGCTCTACCGGCTGGCGGGCATCGACGGCAGCGAGGAACAGCGAGGTGTCCGGCCAGTCTATGCCGCGGTCGCCGGTGTCATCGGCCTGCAACTGGTCGTCGACGCCCTCCCGCTCGTCATCGACACCAGCGCCATCAGCAGCGGCCACGCGCTGGTCGTCACCGCGATCATCCTTCGCCTGACCGCGGCTGCCGGCGCGCTGGTCTTGGTCCATAACCTCTACGGCCAGGCGGCTCCGTCGAGCCGCAGCGGCATTCGCCTCGCCATGTTGGCGCTGGCGCTGATGTGGGCGTACGACCTCAATTTCTACACCATCGCCTATTTCGACCCGACTTCCGCAAGGGGTCTGTTCGACTGGCGCGGGTTGCCGATGGCAATCGCCGCCGCGCTGTTCGCCGTTGGCGGGACACAGGGCGCGGGCTGGCGAATCCGCCTGTCGCGCGCGGCGACGTTCCAGAGCCTCTCACTACTGGCGATCTGCGCCTATTTCGCGGTGATGGCGGTGCTGGTGACCGCTTTGCGCGGGTCGGGCTTCGACTGGACCCGCGCACTGCTTATCGGCCTCCTCGCGGCGATGACCGTCGGCGCGATGGTCCTGCTGCCGTCCAGCCGGGCGCGCGGCTGGGCCAAGGTCAAGATCGCCAAGCATCTGTTCGAGCATCGCTACGACTATCGGACCGAATGGCTGCGCTTTACCGAGACGATCGGGGCGACCGGCGCCGACGCACCGCCGCTCGGCCAGCGCGTTATCAAGGCTTTTGCCGACATTCTCGATGCGCCCGGCGGGCTGCTGCTG
Organism: uncultured Sphingomonas sp.; assembly: GCA_946886645.1. The sequence goes on along the minus strand of CAMPIY010000057.1, from coordinate 2,772 downwards.
ATCACGGACGACAATGGATCGATCGAGCCCGCCGCCAGCTGGAACTGGTCGGGAAACGCAAACCCCGGTGCGGCCATCCCCGGGGCGGAGGCGCTGGCATTCTGGCTGTCGGTCGGCGCCGAGGGCCGGATCATCGATTTCGATGCCCATAGCGGCGGATGGGCCGACGCTCGCGACATGGAGCTGGATATCCCCGAGCCCTTGCTGGGCGAGAAGCAAGCCTGGACGGGCGTTCCGCTGATCCACGACGACCGGCTGGTCGGCCTCGTCCTGCTCGCCGCGCCCGATTATCGCCGGCCGCTCGATTGGGAGGATTTCGACCTGCTGCGTACCGCGGGACGGCAGGCTGCATCGTCACTGGCCGAAGCGCATGGCCAGCAGGCGCTGATGAACGCCCAGCGGTTCGAGGACTTCAACCGCCGCTTCGCCTTCATCCTGCACGACGTGAAAAACCTCGTCAGCCAGCTGTCGCTGCTGGCCCGCAACGCGGAACGGCATGCCGACAATGCCGATTTCCGGACCGACATGGTGGCGACGCTGAAGGGCTCGGTCGGCAAGATGAACGAGCTCCTGGCCCGCCTTGCGCCCACCGCCGACCAGCGGCCCGCCAAGCCGGAGCCGACGCTGCTCCGCCCGATCGTCGCCACGGCCATTGCCGCGAAGCGCGGCGATCATGAGGTCAAGCTGCTGGGCGACGGCCATATCTGGGTCATGGCCGACCCGTTGCTGCTTGAGCAGGCGATCGGCCACCTCGTCCAGAACGCAGTGGACGCCAGCAGCCCGGCGCATCCGGTCACTGTCCGGATGGATGGCAATGACAGGCAGGCGAGCGTCACGATCGCCGACAATGGCGAGGGCATGGAAACCGATTTCGTCCGGACCCGCCTGTTCCAGCCGTTCGCATCGACCAAGAAAGGCGGATTCGGCGTCGGCGCGTTCGAGGCCAAGAGCATCGTCTCGGCCATGGGCGGGCGCCTCGCGGTCGAAAGCAAGCCCGGCGAGGGCAGCAGCTTCACCATCACCCTTCCCGCCGCGAAGGCCGCGGCCGAGCCCCAGCGGAAAATCGCATGACAGAGCATAATCATCCCGTTGCCGAACTGCCCGTCCTGCTGATCGTCGAGGACGACGAAGGGCTGCAGCGCCAGCTGAAATGGGCCTATGAGGGCTATCGCGTCGTCAGCGCCACCGATCGCGCCCAGGCCATCGAGCTGATGCGGCTTCACGAGCCGTCGGTCGTCACGCTCGACCTCGGCTTGCCGCCGGACCCCGACGGGACGAGCGAGGGCTTCGCGACGCTTACCGAAATCCTGGAGCTAAAGCCGGACACCAAGGTGATCGTCGCGTCCGGCCACGGCGCGCGGGAAAGCGCGCTGAAGGCCATCGCGCTCGGCGCCTATGACTTCTACCGCAAGCCGGTCGACATCGACGAGTTGGGCCTGATCGTGTCCCGCGCCTTCCATGTCCATGAGATCGAGGCGGAGAACCGCCGCCTTGAGGCGCTTGGCGGTGGAGCCGAAGCGATTGGCGCGCTGCTGACCGCGAGCCCCGAGATGCTGAAGGTCACCCGGACCATCGAGCGTGTCGCCAACGCCGACGTGTCGGTGATGCTGCTCGGCGCGAGCGGCACCGGCAAGGAGCTGCTGGCCCGCGCGGTGCATGAGAAGTCGGCGCGATCGAAGGGCGAGTTCGTCGCCATCAATTGCGCGGCCATTCCGGAGAATCTGCTGGAAGCGGAGCTGTTCGGCTATGAGCGTGGGGCGTTCACCGGCGCGGTGAAGACGACCCCCGGCAAGATCGAACTGGCGCAAGGCGGCACGCTGTTCCTCGACGAGGTCGGCGACATTCCGTTGCCCCTGCAGGTCAAGCTTCTGCGCTTCCTGCAGGAGCGGGTGATCGAGCGGATCGGCGGCCGGGCACCAATCGCGGTCGACACGCGGATCGTTTGCGCCACCCACCAGGACCTGGAGGCAATGATCGCCGACGGCAGGTTCCGCGACGACCTCTATTACCGCCTCGCCGAGATCGTGGTGAAGATCCCCAGCCTGGCCGATCGTCCCGGCGATGCCTTGCTGCTTGCCCGCCACTTCGTCACCCGTTTCGCGCGGGAGATGAACCCGAAGGTCCACGGCATTGCGCCCGACGCCACCGACGCGATCGATGCCTACACTTGGCCGGGCAACGTTCGCGAACTGGAGAACCGCATCAAGCGGGCGATCATCATGGCGGATGGCAAACTGATCGGCGCTTCCGATCTCGACCTTCCCGGTGGCCGGAATGGCGAAGCGGAACCGCTTCCCATCAACCTTCGCGCGGCGCGCGAAGTCGCCGACCGCAGGGCCATCCACCAGGCGCTGACCCGCACCGATCACAACATCTCCGGTGCGGCCAAACTGCTGGGCATCAGCCGGCCGACGCTCTACGACCTGATGAAGCAATATCATCTGCAAACGTAGCTGGGGCTTCGACGAACGGCATTGCCGCACGGGTCCGTGCGCCTAGGTTTCAACCATTGAGTCAGGGAACCGTCCAGGGATCGCCATTGCGCCCTGGTCGTTATGACGCCTTGCGAGCCGCGAAGAGTGCTTGACCCAATACCGAGTTACCCCGGACCCCGATCCGGGGGGCGAAGCAATCCGGCAATTGCCCCCGACCGGATTGCTTCGCCAACTTTCCGTCCGGCTAGCTCGCGATCTGCTCGGCCAATTCGGCGACTTCCAGCCAGCGCAACTCCGCCGCGTCCTTTTCCGCACGAAGCGCGGCCGTCCGCTCGGT
>CAMPIY010000056.1 GCA_946886645.1 uncultured Sphingomonas sp. | reverse complement strand
TTCAATAGGAAAGTTAAACATATGGCAGCTCCAACCCTGATCCTCGCGGCTGCGGCCGCTCCCGCCGGTGAGAATCCGTACGGCCTGATGCAGGCCCTGAACGAAGGCGGCCTGATTTCGTGGACGGTGTTCATCATCCTGGTCGCGATGTCGGTTTTCAGCTTCTACATCCTGTTCACGAAGCTTCTTCAGCAGCAGAAGATCATGAGCCAGGCCAACAAGGTGCGGGCCAGCTTCTGGAACTCGCCGACGCTGCGTGAAGCGGCCGGCAAGCTGGAGCAGCGCAGCGCCTATCGCGCGATCGTCGAGGACGCGCTCCTGGCGCAGGACCAGCACAGCAAGCTGACCGACCCGGTCGACCAGCATGACTGGATGGCCAACTCGCTGGCCCGTTCGCAGGGCTCGATCAGCAACCGCCTGGGCGAAGGCCTGGCCTTCCTCGCGACCGTCGGTTCGACCGCGCCGTTCATCGGCCTGTTCGGCACCGTCATCGGCATCTACCGCGCGCTGATCAAGATCGGTGCGTCGGGCCAGGCGTCGATTTCCACGGTTGCCGGCCCGGTCGGCGAAGCGCTGATCATGACCGCGCTCGGCCTGGTCGTCGCGGTTCCGGCGGTGCTTGCCTACAACTGGCTGATCCGCCGCAACAAGTCGATCTCGGAAGACCTCGCGGCCTTCACCAACGACGTCCACGGCTACCTGATGTCGAACGGCGCGGTGAAGCCGATCATGGCCACCGCCGGCAAGCCGGCCGCGACCAAGACGGCCGCCGCACCGACTGCCGCACGCTAAGCGGACCTTGTCCCGGGCCCGGCGGGGAACCGCCGGCCCGGGAACATGACGACGAAAAAGGAATCACGCCTCATGTCAATGCAAGTAGGCGAGCACGATACGGGCGAAGACGTCCCCATGTCGGACATCAACACCACGCCGCTCGTCGACGTGATGCTCGTGCTTCTGATCATCTTCCTCATCACTGTCCCGGTGGTGATCCAGTCCGTGCCGATTACGCTGCCCCAGGTTCGCAACGAGGTTACCGAGACGAAGCCGGAGAACGTGTCGCTGACCGTTCGCGGCGGCCCTGGCGGAACCTGCGAGGTTTATTGGGACCTCACGCCGGTCAACAACGAGCAACTGCTCGACCGCGCGGTCAAGGCCCTGGAAGACCAGATCGCGAAGGTCGGCGGCGTCGAGAACATCAACGACGACAATATGCCGGAAGTGCACATCCGCGGCGACATCAACACGCCGTACAAGTGCATCGGCGGAACGGTGTTCACGATGCAGCGTGCGGGTTTCGCCCGCGTCGGCTTCATTTCGCAGCCGCCCCCCGGCGGTCCGATCACGCGACTGTAATTTGAGGAGCTAGCCAACCATGGCGATGCAAACCACTGGCTCGAATACCGAAGGCGAGCCCATGATGGACATCAACACGACGCCGCTCATCGACGTCATGCTGGTTCTTCTCATCATGTTCATCATCACCATCCCGCCGCAGACCCACGCGGTGAAGCTGGACCTGCCGCAGGACCAGTCGAACCAGCCGCCGCCCCCGGTCGATCCGGTCAAGAACAAGATCGTCATCACCCAGGCGGGTGCGGTCCTGTGGAACGGCGCGCCGGTGAACCTGACGCAGCTGCGCCAGTATCTGGACGTCACGCAGCAGATGGACCCGATTCCCGAACTGCACCTGCAGCCGGAACCGGAAGCCCGTTACGAAATGGTCGACGAGGTGCTGGCGGTGACCAAGCAGGCCAAGGTCAGCAAGATGGGCTTCGTCGGCAACGAAGCCTATATGACGGTCTTCTAAGCCTTCGACCTGGTCAAGGATTTGGGCGGTCCCCTCGGGGGCCGCCCTTTTCTATTGGGCGGGCGTGCAAGCCCCAATGATCGTGCTTTCATATGCGAAAAGAATGTTATATCATCCGTCGACAGATGAGGGAGGCGGTGATGACATTACTCGTCCCAACCATGAGCGCCAATTCGCCGGCCAGCTTCTCACGGGCCGAAATTCCGCCAATGGCCGAAATGAACACCACGCCACTGATCGACGTGATGCTGGTGTTGCTGATCATGTTCATCATTACGATCCCTCCACAGACCGACGCGGTCAAAATCGATGTGCCGACGGGACCGACGCCGGTGGTGAAGTCGATCAGCAACGAACTAGCCCTGACGGCCGGAGGGCAGGCGATGTGGAACGGACAGGCGATCGACGATCGCACGCTCCGCGCCACGCTTGAACGTTCGGTAGCCATGGATCCCGCGCCCGAGCTTCATTTCCGGCCCGACGCGGCGACAAATTACGGCCGCGTCGACCAGGTGCTGGCGATGACCGCGCAGGCCGAGGTGACGAAGCTTGGGTTCGTCGGAAACCAGCAATATGGCGACAGTTTCTAGCGCCGGCAGGTAACCGCTTTTCAACCGCTGGCCGGTTACGGCCGCCGCATGGACATCATCGCGGCGCACCAGCAGGGATTGATCGAGCAACTCGAAACCGAGGTCGAGGCGTTGGCGGGGCGGCCGTGCGACCATGCGCAGCGGGCGGTGGTGCTGCATCATCTCTACGACCATTCCCGCGGCCAGTTCGTTTGGGCGCTGGCCGAGGCGCGGCGGTCGATGCGCGTGGCGGAGGGGTTGGCGAGACTGGACCGGCGCCTGACCCGCTGGGGTTGGACGGTTCGCGATCTCGAACGGGCCCGGGCGGCGCTGGACTTGCTCGGCGAGGCGCTTGGCGAGGAATCGAAGGCGCGAACCGTTGCGGTCTATCGCGCCTATCGGTTGAGCGCGACCAGGGCGCTTCGATCGGAAGCCGAGGCAAGGCTTCCACGCCCTTTGCTGGATGCGCTCGACGATTGCCACCGGCGCCGGCGCGCGGCCGAGACGATGCCGCCCGACGTCGTTGCAATCCTGTGCGAGACGGTCGAGCAACTGGCGCAGGCAGCGGTCGAGAAGGATGCCCTTGCCGAAGCCTGGGCGGCGGTCGAGGCGACCATGTTGAAGCGCGTGGCGAAGCGATTGCTTGGAGGGGCGGCCCTAACTCGCCGCCAGGCCCGCGACGAGCGCCGGGGCTGGGCGAGGATCGAGCGCGAATTGCGGCGGGACGCGGCATTGCCCGCATCGTTCCGCGCCAATCCCGCGCAGCATTTCTACGCGCTGCAGCTGGCCCTGGGCGAGCGGCGGCGCCAGCAATGGCGCAAGCTTTGCGACCTGGAAGCGGACGCCGTGGCGCTGGCGGCCTAGCCGGGAAAATCAGCCGAAGGTGAAGGCGTAGGCCTCGACGCCGGGATCGAGGAAGGTGATCGTGAACAGCCGCTCTTTGGAGCCGCCCTTCTGCCGGACCAGCTGGTAGAGGCGTTGGCCGGTCACCTGGCCATTTCCGGCCGCGTCGATGTCCATGCCGTGATCGGGGCCGGGCGGCTTGCCGTCGATGAGGACGCGAAAGCGCACCGGCTTGCCCGATCCGCTGCCGAGCACGAGGTGGAGGTCGCGAGCCTGGAAGCGGAAGGCAATCTGCCCGCTCGCTTGCGTCAGCAACGCCCGCTGTGGCTCGACCGCCCAGCGTCCGCTCAAGGCCCATTCGTTGAGCTTGAGTGATGAGGGCAATTGGTAGTTCGCCGCGCCTTCCTGGAATCCACCGGCCGAGGCGAAATTGGCGGCCCGCTTCGACCCGAGATAGGTTTCGGGGCTGCGGATCGACCGGAAATCGGCCGCGGCGCTGGCACCGATCGCCTTGACCTCGGTCGTATCGGCGAGGCCCTTCGCGCCATTCTCGATCAGCAGCGAGCGGATCGCCGCTTCGGTCTCGTCGGTGCTGCCTTCGCCGAAATGATGGTAGCGAATGCGGCCCTGCGCGTCGGCTAGGTAGTGGGCGGGCCAGTAGCGGTTGTCGAACGCGCGCCAGATGGCGAGGTTGTTGTCGAGCGCGACGGGGTAGCGGATGCCGAGGTCGGCCACCGCCTTGCGGACATTGGCGGGATCGCGCTCGAACGCGAATTCCGGCGCATGGACGCCGATCACGACCAGGCCCTTGTCCTTGTAACGCTCCGCCCAGGCGCGGACGTAGGGGACGGAGCGGATGCAGTTGATGCAGCTGTAGGTCCAGAAATCGACGAGGACGACCTTGCCCTTGAGCTGTTCGCGGGTGAGCGGCGGCGAGTTTAGCCACAGGACCGCGCCGTCGAGCGAGGGCAGCGGGCCTTCGACGGGAAGCTTGCCCGCGCCGACCTTGGTGCTGAGTTCTTCCTCCTCCATGCCGAGCAATTGGGCGAGGCGATGTTCGAAGCCGAAGGTCTGGGCGGTGGAGAGTTTCGCCAACAGGCGGGTGTCGAGACCAAGCGCGATGAACGCAACTGCGGCCAGCATCAGCACGCCCAGCGCCTTGCGCACGCCCTCGCCGAAGCCGATCGAGCGCTTCATCGCGGCGAATACGCGGCCGCCGACCAGAAGCGCGAGCGCCAGGCTGGTCGCCGCGCCCAGCGCGTAGGACAGGAGCAGGCCGGCGGTGGTCGCGCTGGCGCCCGACAGGGCCGCGCCGGTGAGGATGATGCCGAGGATCGGGCCTGCGCAGGGCGCCCAGAGGAGGCCGGTGGCAACGCCGAGCAGCGCGGAGCTGCCGATGCCGCCGCGATCGGCGCGCTCGGACAGGCGCTGGCCCCAGCCGACCAGGGGCCGCATCGCCCGTTCCGACAGGTTGGGGAAAATGAGCAGCAGCGCGAACCCCGCGAACAGGGTCAGGGCGACGGCGCGGCCGATGCTGTTGGCGGCGACCGCCCAGCCGCCGCCGATCGCCGCGAGCGTCGCGACCCCGGCGAAGGTCACGGCCATGCCGGCAAGGAGCGGAAGCGCGTTGCTGAGAAACGGCTTGTCGCCGCGCGCGAAGACGAAGGGCAGCACCGGCAGGATGCAGGGGCTGAGGATGGTGAGGACGCCGCCGAGATAGGCGAGGAGAAAGAGCAGCACCTAGGCCGCCCGGAACGTCAGCGACAGGCCGTTGATGCAGTGCCGCTTGCCCGTTGGCCGAGGGCCGTCGTCGAAGATATGGCCGAGATGCCCGCCGCAGCGGCGGCAATGCTCCTCGACGCGGACCATGCCGAGCGTCGTATCGCGGCTGGTGCCGATGGCATTGGGAAGCGCGGCGTAAAAGCTGGGCCAGCCGGTTCCGCTGTCATATTTGGTCTTGGAGCTGAACAAGGGCAGGCCGCAGCCGGCGCAGGCGAAGATACCCTTGCGACGCTCCTTCAGCAATGGGCTGGAGAACGGACGCTCGGTGCCTTCCTGGCGGAGGATGGCATAGCGCTGCGGCCCCAGGCGCCGCTTCCAGTCGGCGTCGGACCGCCGCACCTCATAGTTTGCCGCCGAAGCGTCGGTGCCGCGACCCGCAAGATAAGTGGCGAGGCCGAATACGGTGGTTCCCATTAAGCCCAGGAACAGGCGACGATCGTTGCTCATGCCGGGAACCATATAGCATCGTTAGCTGAACGGCGCCTGCCATCCCGGCATCGGTATTATGCGGCTTCGTTATGACAAATTCGCGCTGAGACGGATGTCCCGAATGGGCGGAAAGCGGACGTTGCAGTGTCCTACAGATTATTGGGCACCGGCAAGCTTTCGATGATGCTGAGCAATTGCTCGTTTCGAGCAGCGTTTCGTTGCGCGTCACAGCCGAAGTCCGCCAAATAATGCTTGTCCAAATTTGGTCCCATCCAATGGACCCATAAAGCGCCCGCGTCAGTGGTGAACGGCAATCCCTTCGGGCACGTGCTCTCAGCGAACTCTCGAGCGCTCTTATCCGAGAATTGCACCGCCTGCCGTTGAAACGGCTTCAGACTGTCGACCAGTTGAGTGAACTGTTTGGGGGAAATGGAGAACGAACCACTCCTGCCCCTCGGATATGGATAGCTCAGATGAAATTGGCCTTCGCCTCGACTGTTCACCGAGATATCCGTGGCGAAATATCCGGACAAACGAAGCTCAATGCGACCAACCTGTGCAACGGTTGAAGGACCGCCGCATCCGGAAGCCAATAAAAGAGAGAGTGCGGCAAGAGCGGTTCGCATAGAGGCATTTTGTCGAGGGAAGCTTATGACCGCAATGGGTGGAAAGCGGTCATTACGGAAGTCTGTGAAATCCGAGCGCCCGCCGGAGTTGGTGCCCCCAGCGGGCGGTCAGTCAGCACTAGGGCGAAAATAGCTTCCTTCGGCGAGCTGCCGATATTTGTCGGCTAGATCCAAATGAATCTTCCTTGCCGCCTCATCCTTCGCGAAGGCGGCCATTTCACGCTCTTGCTGTTCTCGCTGGCGATAGTAGCCCTGCTGTTCATCGAACGGTTTCATGCCTCCCTCCTCGGTTCTCCGAGCATGGACATGAGAGAGGCAGAGGCCGGTGTGGCCCCTACCTCTCGGGTCTGCTGATTAGGCGTCAGCGCTTTCCTGCGCCGTTACCTCGATCGCCTCCTGCTTGGGCTGGGTGCCGCCAATAGAGATTTTCTTGGGCTTCATTGCCTCCGGAATCTCTCGGATTAGGTCGACGGACAGCAAGCCGTCTTTCAGATCGGCTTCGGAGACCTTGATGAAGTCGGCCAGGCCGAACCGCCGTTCGAACTGTCGATTGGCGATCCCGCGATGGATGTAGTCGACGCCTTCGTCGTCGGCCTTCTTCCCGCTTACGATCAACTGGTTCTGCTGCGCGGTGATGTCGATCTCATCGCGACCGAAGCCCGCGACCGCCAGGATAACCCGGTAATGATTTTCATCGACTTTGATCAGGTCGAACGGCGGGTAGTTTTCAGAACCCTGCCCAAGCGAGCTGTTTTCGAGAAGGTCAAACAGCCGATCAAAACCGACCGTGGAGCGCCGATAGGGCGCAAAATCAAACGCACTGCGCATATCTGTCCTCCATTAGAGCAACAAGACGGCAGGCAGGGCCGAACGGGCCCCTGCATCCCGTCACCGGCCGATCAAGGGCCGGCGGCGAGAAATCTGGTAGTCGAATTAAGCTTTTCAAGGGGCCATAAAACAGCGACGCTAATGACCGCAATGGGTCGATTCCGGACATAAGAGAAGTCTAGCCCTCAGGCGGCCAGCCCGTCGAACTGGAGCCGCGCCAGGCGGGCGTAGAGGCCGCCTTGCGCGGTGAGGGCGGCGTGGTCGCCTTCTTCGACGATCCGGCCGTGGTCCATGACGATGATCCGGTCGGCGGCGCGCACCGTGGCGAGGCGGTGGGCGATGACGATGGTGGTGCGGTCGGCCATCAGATGGTCGAGCGCGTCCTGCACCAGCCGCTCGCTTTCGGCGTCGAGCGCGCTGGTGGCTTCGTCGAGCAGCAGCAGGGGCGCGTCGCGGCGGAGCAGGGCGCGGGCGATGGCGATCCGCTGCCGCTGGCCGCCGGACAAGCGCGCGCCGCCTTCGCCCATGAAGGTGTCGAGCCCTTCTGGGAGGGCGCGGAGGAAGGTCTCGGCATTGGCGTCGCGCGCGGCCTGCCAGATTTCGTCCTCCGAAGCGTCCCAATTGCCGTAGCGGAGGTTGTCGCGAGCGGAGGCGGCGAAGATCACGACTTCCTGCGGGACCATCGCGATCCGCTGGCGGACGTCGGCGGGGTCGGCGTCCTTCAGGTCGACGCCGTCGAGCATCACGCGGCCTGCCTGCGGGTCGTAGAATCGCTGGGCGAGTTGGAAGATGGTGGTCTTGCCCGCGCCCGAGGGGCCGACGACGGCGAGCCGCTCGTTTGGGCGCACCTCGAGGTTGAAATCGTCGAGGGCCGAGGTGTCTGGGCGGGTCGGGTAGCGGAAGTTGACATTTTCGAACCGAAGCCTGCCCTCTGCGGGGAGTGGCAATGGCGTCGGATTGGCCGGGGCGCGAATTTCCGGTTCCGCGACCAGCAGCTGGTGCAGCCGCTCCGAAGCACCGGCGGCGCGGAGCAGGTCGCCATATACTTCGCTCAGCGCGCCGAACGCGCCCGCCAGGAGGCCGCCGTAGAGGACGAAGGCGGCGATGGTGCCGCCGGTCATCTTCCCGGCCGCGACGTCGACCGCGCCCTGCCAGATGACGAAGGTGATCGACGCGAACAGCAGCGCAATGACGATGAAAGTCATCACCGCGCGAAGGGCAATGCGCTTCTTGGCGGTGGCGAAGACGGTTTCGGTGGCGGCGGTGAACCGCTCTGCCTCGCGCTTTTGCTGGCCGAATGCCTGGACGATCTTCATCGCGCCCAGCACTTCGCTGGTGACGGTGCCGACGTCGGCGATGCGGTCCTGGCTCCTGGTCGACACGGCGCGGACGCGGCGTCCCAGCACCTGGATCGGAACGACGACCAGCGGAATGCCGAGCAGCATCATTCCCGCCAGCTTGGGTGCCAGGACGAAGAGGATGATCGCGCAGGCGACGCCCATGACGAGGTTGCGCAGGGCGACCGAGATGGTGGTGCCGACGACCTGTTCGATGATGGTGGTGTCGACCGTGATGCGGCTGGTGATCTCGGCCGGCCGGTTCTCCTCGAAGAAGCCGGGCGGCAGGCGGAGCAGGTTGCGGTGGACGGCGAGGCGGATGTCGGCGACGACCCGCTCACCCAGCCAGCTGACGAAATAGAAGCGGACCGCGGTGGCCAGCGCCATCACGATCACCAGGAACATGAGGTATTGGAACCAGCGGGCGATATCGCCGCCGCCGGTGAAGCCTTTGTCGATGATCAGCTTGAAGGCGTAGGGAACGCCCGACGTGGCGCCGGCAGCGACCAACAGGGCGATCGCCGCGCAAAGGATGTGGCCGGGATAGGCCCTGGCGAACCCCCAGACCATGCCGAGGTTGGAAAGAGACTTGCCCTTCGGGCGGTCCGGTGTCGTGGCCATGAGTGATGACTAGCAGTGTGTCCGCATTGCCTCAATTGTCGCGTTGCGGCGAGTGCGATGCAGCAATGGGGTTGCGGCTGGAGCAAAGCGGTCCCACACTCGTTAACTCGTGCTGAAACTCTCCAAGGAATTTTGATGCTTTACGACGCCTATGAGGTGCAACGCTCGCTGCTGACCGGGGCGAGCAAGTTGGCGGGCCTCGGCGCCGGATGGCTCAACAACCCGGCCAATCCGTTCGGCTATTCATCGATGGGCCCGCTGGTTGCAGCGGGCCTCGACGTATTCGCCCACGCTTCGGCGCCGCGCGGCAAGCCGGAGTTCGGGATCGTCGAGGTGCCGGTGGGCAAGAAGCTGGTGCAGGTCGACGAGGATGTCGTGCTGCGCAAGGCCTTCGGGCAGCTGAAGCGGTTCCGGAAGGTCGATGTGGACCAGGGCGAGCCGCTGCTGATCGTCGCGCCGATGTCGGGCCACTATGCGACGCTGCTGCGCGGCAC
>CAMPIY010000055.1 GCA_946886645.1 uncultured Sphingomonas sp. | reverse complement strand
GATTACAAGGACCGTCCGCGCCTGCGCGAGGCGGATCTTCGCCGCCACCTGGTCCAGCAGGCCAAGATCAAGGACGAGGTGCTGGAGGACGACAGCCGTCCCGATCCGCGCTTCACCGCGACGGCGGAAGAGCTGAAGAAGAAGGGCATCGAGGACTATCAGCTCGATTATGCCGTGAAGACGTTGAAGCGGCTGGCGCCTAATGCGCCGGTGGCCAAGACCGCCTCGCGCTAATGCTCGCACCTGCCGTGCCGATGGGCGACACGCGGTTGAGGCAGGCGCGCCTGCTTGCGCTGCTGCTTCCCTGCGCGCTGCTCGGCGGCGCCCTATTCTCGCAATATGTCGGCGGGCTCTACCCGTGCGAGATGTGCTACTGGCAGCGCTGGCCGCACGGCGCGGCAATCCTGCTGGCGATCGGGGCGTTCGTCTCACCAGCGCGAGCGAAGCCGCTGGTCCTGCTTGCGGCGCTCGCCATCCTCATCTCCGGCCTCATCGGCGTGTTCCATGCCGGCGTAGAAGTTGGATGGTGGGAAGGCATCACGCTCTGCACGACCAATGGCGCGACCAGCCTTGAAGACATATTGAAAGTGCCGCTGGTGCGATGCGACCAGGTGCAATGGGCCTTCCTCGGCCTGTCGCTCGCCGCCTGGAACGCGATCCTGTCGATCGGCGGCGCGGCGGCGATTTTCTTCCTGGCCGCATGGAAGGCCGATCGATGAGTGAATGGCAGCCCGGTGACGAGCAACCCGACACGGCATCGATGCTTCGCGTGAATCAGGCCGGCGAATATGGCGCCGCCCGGATTTACGCTGGCCAGCTCGCCATTCTCGGCCGCGGCTCGCCCGCCGCCCACCAGATCGCCCGAATGGCCGCGCAGGAACAGCGGCACCTCGACCGCTTCAATGCCTTGATGGTCGACCGCAAGGTTCGCCCGACCGCCCTGCAGCCGCTGTGGAGCGTTGCCGGCTTCGCGCTTGGCGCCGCCACCGCTCTGCTGAGCGAAAAGGCGGCAATGGCCTGCACCGACGCGGTGGAGACCGAGATCGACCGTCATTATTCCGAGCAGCTCGAACAGCTTGGATCGCTCGATCCCGAGCTTTCCGCCGATATCGCGGAGTTCCAGGCGGAAGAACTCGAACATCGCGCGACGGCGCGGGAACATGGCGCGCAGGAAGTGGTCGGCTACCCCTTGCTCAGCGCCGCGATTCGCGCAGGATGCAGGGTAGCCATTGAACTATCGAAACGGATTTGACGGGAACCGGGATAGCGGCTCAACCGCTTTAGCCCTCCAGAGGAAAGCCCAGTAGCATGTTGAAACTGCCGCATCTGACCCTAGCCGTCACTGGCATCGCTTTGGCCTTGCCGGCGGTTCTGGCACCTTCGCCCGCCCTGGCCCAAAACGGGCGGATCAGCGAGATTATCGTTTACGGCACCGACCCCTGCCCGCGTTCGACCGACGACGAGGTGGTCGTCTGCGCGCGTAAGCCGGAGGGCGAACGCTACCGCATTCCCGAAAAATTGCGCGAGACCGGTTCAAGGCAATCGCGCGAGGCCTGGGCCAATCGCGCGATTGCATTCGAAACCTATGGGCGAACCGGCATCAACAGCTGCTCGCCGGTCGGCCCCGCCGGCTTCACGGGTTGCACCCAGCAGCTGATCAACCAGGCCTTCAAGGAACGCCGCGAGGAATCCGACGTAAACACGGCTCCCGAGGAATAGATTGCGGCCACGGTCCACCATTGGCCGGACGATTCCGATGTGCTTAAGCATTGGCCGGGATGGATCGGGGGATTGGACATAGCGTAGCGGCCGCCGGCCAGGCGCGGTTTCGGCAGGACGCGGCGGCGGCGGCAATCCTGCTGGCCCTGGCGGCGCTTTTGGTCGGGCCGTCGCTGGCGGCGACGCCAATGACCCACGATAGTTTCTGGATCGACTATGTGTGGGCGAAGCAGTTTTCGGGCGAGCTCGCGCGCGGTGAGATCTATCCTCGCTGGTTGCCGGATTCATTTTCCGGCCTGGGCGCACCGGTCTTTTACTTCTACCCCCCGCTCGCCTTTTACGCCGTCGCCCTGTTCGACCTCGGCGGAGCTTCGACCTACGACGCATTGCTGATTGCGTTCGGCGCCTTTTTCTTCCTCTCGGGTTGGGGCGGTTACCTGCTCTTCCGAGGCCAGGGATTGCGGCCGCTGGCCGCGGCGGCATTTCTGGTCGTCGCCCCCTATCATTTGATGGACTTCCATCTTCGCGGCGCGCTGGCCGAAAGCGCGGCGATTGCAATCCTGCCCTTCCTGGCGATGGGCATTCGAACGATGCGCGAAAGCGGCCGCTGGCACGGCGCCGCCATCGCCTATGCGATGCTCATCATGTCGCATTTGCCGATGGCGCTTCTCGCCAGCCTTTTCATGATTGCGCCGGCGTTCGTCCTACATCGCGATGCGCGGCGCCCGCTGGTGCTGGCAACGATCGCCGGCCTGGGCCTTGCTGCCATCTACCTCGTTCCCGCACTGGCCCTGGGATCGTTTCGCGACGAAGCCCAGCTCTATATCGAAGCGCGTCTCAACCCGGGCTACTGGGGGGTGATCGCCGCACATTGGGACGATCAATTCGTGGTGATTATGCACTGCGTGGTGGCAAGCATCGCATTGCCGGTCGCCCTGCTGTGGTGGAAAGAGCGCGACCGGCGGCTGCTCTATTGCCTGGTCGTCTGCGGCTTCGCGCTTGTGTTGGTTCCTTACTTCTGGAGCCTGCCGCTGATCGCGAAAGTGCAATTTCCATTTCGCGTATTGCCTTTCGCCGAGTTGGCGCTGGCCGCCTATGTCGCGCACTCGAAACTCGATCCGCGGCTGCTGGTGCTGGCCCTGTTGCCGTCACTGGTGGCGGGCTGGCTCGTCTTCCATTTGCCCACCGACCGGCCCACCACCCTTGCACAGCTCGATCGGGTCATGCCCGACGTCGCCGAAGTGCTTCCTCCGGGAACGATCGATTACGATCTGGAGGTCTCCGAATATCCGGATTTTCGCGAAGGCCGGGTGCCGCCGCCAAAGCGCGAGGGCGGCGTTATACTGGAGCCGACCTTCTATTTTCCGATCTGGTCGTGCGGAGAGCGCGATCCGGCGACGGGCCTTCTCGCCCGGCCCGCAGGCTGCACGCCGACGAGGGTTCGCAATCCCGCGGAACTTTGGGGCATCACGATCAGCGTCCTCTCCTTGCTGACGCTTTTGGGACGCGGCCTCGTGCAGAGAAGACGCCGGCCGAAATCGAAGCTTGCGGCGGCCTGACGAATTTTCCGGGGGCCGCGCTTGACGAACCCGGCACCGCGGCCGCCATTTCGACGAAGGGCGGTCTCGCCTCTTCCCTTCCGCGCTTTCGCTGCTAGCTTCCCCGCCCCATGAGCATCGCCGAAGCCACGCCCGACCTCGAACATGAGGATCGCAACGACCGCGCCTTTCTGGGGCATCCCAAGGGACTGGGCTATCTCGCCGTCGTCGAGGGGTGTGAGCGCTTTTCCTATTATTCCATGCAGACGCTGCTGACGCTCTACATGGTCAATTATCTGCTGCTGCCGGGCAGGCTCGAAAATGTCGTTGGCCTCGAGTGGCTGCGGGTGAACCATTACGACGGCCTCAGCGGCCAGCCGCTGAGCTCCGCGATCTTCGGCGACTATACGTCGCTGGTCTATCTGACCCCGATTATCGGCGGGATCATTGCCGACCGGTTCATCGGGCGCCGCGCCGCCCTGATCGCCGGCGGTGCGATCATGGCGTTGGGCCATTTCCTGATGGCGTTCGAACATATGTTCGTCTTCGCCCTGCTGGCGCTGATCGTCGGCGTCGGCCTGTTCAAGGGCAATATCGCCAGCCAGGTCGGCGCGCTCTACAAGGAGAGCGACCTCAGGCGCGCGATGGCGTTCCAGATTTTCTACATTGCGATCAACGTCAGCGTGATCGTCGCTCCGCTAATCAGCGGCACGCTGGGCGAGAAGGTCGGCTGGCACTGGGGCTTCGGCTGCGCCGGCGTGGTTATGGTCGGCGGGCTGCTGCTGTTCCTGGCGGGACAGAAATATCTCCCCGACAACGCGCCGCCCGCCAAGGGCCAGCCGCGCGAGAAAATGGGGACGGGCGACTGGCCGCGCGTCATCGCGCTGATGCTGCTGGTCCCGGCGATGGCGATCGGCCTTCTGACCAACCAGCAAATTTTCAACGCCTACCTCGTCTGGGCCGACCAGCAGTTCCAGCTGACCTTCTTCGGGATGACGATCCCGACCAGCTGGATGATCACCATTGATGCTACGCTGAGCTTCTCGATGCTCGTCGCCGTGGCCGCCTTCTGGAAATGGAAAGCGGACAAGACCGGGACCGAGCCCGATGAGCTGGGCAAGATGATCATCGGCAGCTTCTTCACCATCGCCGGAGGCCTGTGCCTCTACATGGCCGCGCTGACCCAGGGATCGGCCAAGATCGGCCTGTTCTGGCCGGTCATGTTCCACCTGCTGAACAGCATCGGCTTCGCGCATATCCTGCCGGTCAGCCTGGCGCTCTTCTCCAAGATCGCGCCGCGGGCGATCAACGCCACGGTCATCGGAATCTATTATCTGGCCTTTTTCCTGGCCAACAAGATCGTCGGCTATGTCGGCGAATGGTTCAGTTCGATGCCGACCACCACCTTCTGGCTGATCCACGTCGCCAGCGCGGTGGTCGGGCTGGTCGCGTTCGTGATCTTCAAGATGACGATCGCGCGGCGCATGGAACAGGCGCCAGAAAATCTGGCCGCCGCCTGAGCGCGAAGGCCCGGCGGGAGATTAGGCCGGGCCAAAGCGTTGAGCCGGGGCCATGGCAAAACGTCCGAGCAGTTCCTCCAACCTTGCCGCCGCGTGGGAGACGCTGAAGGACGAAGCAGCGCACTGCACGCGCTGCGACCTCTATAAATATGCGACCCAGACCGTGTTCGGCGAGGGCTCGCTGAAGGCCGACATATTGTTCGTCGGTGAGCAGCCCGGCGACCAGGAAGATTTGGCGGGGCGGCCCTTCGTCGGTCCGGCGGGCCAGGTTTTCGATGCCGCGCTGGAGGAAGCAGGTATCGATCGCGCCCGCACCTATGTCACCAACGCCGTCAAGCATTTCAAATTTGTCCAGCGCGGAAAGCGGCGGCTTCACAGCAAGCCCAACGGCGGCGAAATCCAGGCTTGCCGCTGGTGGATCGACCATGAGCGCGACCTCATCAAACCGCCCGTAACGGTGGCGCTGGGCGCGAGCGCCGCACGGTCTCTGATCGGCAAGGTTGTCACCATCAGCGGGACACGCGGCCAGCCGCTTACGCTGGCCGACGGCGGCGAATGCTGGGTCACGATCCATCCCAGCTTTTTGCTGCGCATCCGGGAGGAAGAAGATCGCCACGCCGAGCGCAAGCGCTTTGTCGATGATCTCAAACGCATCCGCAAACGCGCCGAGCAATTGGCTGCCTAGGCGTCGGCCCAGCGGCGCAGGAGGTTGTGATAGGTGCCGGTCAAGGCAACTATGGCGCGATGATCGTCGCCGACCTCGGCAGCCAGAGTCCGCACCGCCGCATCCATGTCCAGCAGCAAAGAGCGCTGCGAATCCTCGCGCACCATGGACTCGATCCAGAAGAAAGATGCCAGCCGGGTGCCGCGGGTCACAGGCTCTACGCGGTGAAGCGACGTCGACGGGTAAAGGATCATGTCGCCCGCATCGAGCTTGACGCGGTGCGAGCCATAGCTGTCCTCGACCACCAGTTCGCCGCCGTCATAGTCCGTCGGATCGCTGAGGAAGAGCGTCGCCGAAAGGTCGGTGCGGATCCGCCCGCCGCCTGGCAGGGGCCGAAGCGCATTGTCGACATGCTCGCCGAAATGGTGGCCCGAGGCCGCGTCGTAACGGTTGAACAGCGGCGGGACGATGCGGCGGGGCAGGGCGGCCGACTGGAACAAGCCATTGCTCGCCAGCGCGTCGAGAATGACCCGGCCAATCCGGCGCGCCTCGTCACTTTCGTTGACCAGCTGGAGGTTGTTCTTCGCCAGCGCCGACTGGATTCCGGCGGTAACCTTGCCGTCACGCCACTCCCCCGCCTCGACGACCGCGCGCGCCTCGGCGACTTGCGCGGGGTCGAGAACGGAAGGGATGGCGAGCAACATCGCGTCGGCCTTAGCTCCGGAAGCTAAGCGTCGCCAGCGCGGATCGGCCCGTGCCCGGAACGAAATGCCCGCCGCCGACCTGGTCGATGTAGCGCTCGTTGAAAATGTTGAAGACGTTCAGCCGCAGCGACATCGACTTGCTGATATCATAACCGAGCGTGGCGTCCGCGACCCAATAGTCGCCGATCTTCCTGGTGTTCGCGACATTGGTATAGCGCGTGCCGACATAACGAACGCCGCCGCCGACCTCGATGCCCTGCGGCAACTTGTAGAGCGTCCAGAGCGAGGCGCTGTGATCCGGCACATTCTGGAGGCGATTGCCGATTTCGCTCGCGGTATTCGATTCCTTCACCTCGGCGTCGAGGTAGGTGTAGCTGGCGATAACCTGCCAATTCCGCGTGATCCGGCCGGTTGCGCCAATCTCGAATCCATCGACGCGCTGCTTGCCCGCGAGCACGGTCGCAGGCTCACCAAGAAGCCCGGGCGTGCGGGCGTTGGTCTTTTCCGTCCTGAACAGGGCCGTCGTCAGCAACAGCTTTCCGTCAAACCCGTCCCACTTGGCCCCCACCTCGTAGGTGCGGCTGCGCTCCGGCTTCAGAGCGCCAAGCGCCAGGTTTGGCGAGGTCTGCGTCATATTCTCGATCGACGGGTTCACCGACGTTCCGACGCCCGCATAGATGCTGAGGCCCTTGACCGGTTTGTAGGTCGCGCCCGCCCGCCAGGTGACGGACTCGTCGGTGCGCTCGATATCGCCGACCGTAGTGGGATTGGCCGCGATTTGTGCAGGCGTAGGGTGGAATTCGCTCTTGTAGCGCTCCCACCTTACGCCGCCAGTGAGCAGGAATTGCTCGCTGAGGTGCATCGTGTCGAAAATATAGGCGGCGACGGAGTTCGCCTTCGCGCGGACGACCTCGCCGGGAATGTCCATGATTGTACCGTTCCACGGCCGCTCGGGATCGGGATCGAAGATGTCGGTCGATGTCCCGTTGGTCACCGAGCGCAGCTGGTTGCGGCTGCTTTCGCGTGCGACCTCGACGCCGAATATGGCATCATGCCGGATCGTCCCGGTGTCGAACTTGCCGAAGACATTGGTCTGGTTGAACCACACCTTGTCGACCGTATCGCGCGACTGGGTCTGCGGATTTACCTCCGTGCCGGTGAAAGCCTGATCCGGCGGCGGCAGGGTGGCGAAGCGCGGTGCCGAGTAGATAGAATCGCGCGTCGCGTAGCCGTAGCGGGTCGTGTTTGCGATCCTCAGGTTGTCGCTGACATCATGTTCCAGCGCGAAGGTCGCAATGTTGGTGACGGTATCCTCATAGTCGCGCTCCACGAGCCCGTAAAAATTATCATAGTCGACGGGTGCCGGGCGATCGATGAAATCTTCCAGCGCGATGTTCGTGGCTGGTACGAAGGGAATGCCATAGTCGGGCAGATTATCCTGCTCCAGGCGGAAGTAGGACAGGATGGCGCGGGTCGAGGTTCCGAGGCCCACGGCGACCGATGGGGCAATGCCCCAGCGCTTCGAGTTGACGAAGTCGCGGCCCGGCGTGTCGGCGTTGTGGTACATGGCATTGACGCGCACCGCCGTGCCGCCACCGATGCCGAGGGTCTCGCCGCCCAGATTCAAATCGACCGTTCCGCGGACGTAATCGGGCAGGCCCACGCCGATGGTACCGCCGACGAACGTTTCGAGTTTCGGCTGCTTCGAGAAGAGGTTGATATAGCCGCCGGTCGAGCCACGGCCGGTCTGCGCCGAAGCGGGGCCTTTGACGACCTCCACCTGCTCCACGTTGAACGTGTCGCGGGTGTAGCTGGCGAAGTCGCGGATACCGTCGACGAAGATGTCGTTGCGAGCGCCAAATCCGCGCAGGGTGAGATTGTCGCCGCCGGGACCACCGCCGCCTTCCCCCGCAGCCATGCTGATTCCCGTGACGTTGCGCAGGACGTCGGTGAGGGAGTTTGCCGCCTGCTGCTCGATGACTTCGCGCGGAATGATGCTGATCGACTGGGGCGCGTCGCGAACGTCCGGAAGGCGGCTGTTCAGCGTGTTGATGCGATATTTCTCGCCCCTGACGACAATTTCTTCGCTCCGCGGCGCATCCGTCTCATCCGTCGCCGCGGTCGAATCCGAATTCGCGACGACGTCGGCCGCCTGGGCGCCGCCGGCCATCGCCAGTAGGGTTGTTCCCGCCAAAGCCAGCGTCGCGCGGCGACAGGCGGTGATCCCGGGATGGCGGTCGGTACGGATGAACATGATGCCCCTTTGCTATTGAGAGTCGTTCTTAAGACTTGTCGTCCTGATAATCATTCGCAATAAGGTTGCAACCAAAAGTTTCGCCGCTAGAACGGGCGCGGATTTCCGGGCTGGAGAAAGACTGAGAATGGGGAAAAGCGGGAAGAAGCGGCTCCGCGCCGCCTGGCTTCAAGTGCACAAATGGATCGGCCTGATCCTCGCCGTCCTGATCATTCCCGTTTCGCTGACCGGCTCGGCCCTCGTCTGGCATGACTGGCTGGATGCGAAGCTGGAGCCGCAACGCCATCAGACCATCGCGCCAGCGACTTTGCCTCCTTCGGCCTATGCCGACGCGGCCGCCAAGGCGATGCAGCCAGGTGAAACGCTATCCGGCCTGCGCTTCGACGCCGACGGCGGCCCGGTTATCGCCACGGCGACAAAAGTGGCGGAGGGAGCCGGACGACCGGTCCGGACCAGCCTATGGCTCGACCCGCGCGACGCCTCGCTGATCGACCGGGCGAGCGGCAACAGCGGCCTGGTTCAAGTCATGCACGTCCTTCACGGCAGCCTGATGATTCCGGGCTGGGGGCGGACGATCGTCGGCTGGGTCGGGGCGTTCATGTTCCTGTCTTGCCTGACTGGCATCTGGCTGTGGTGGCCGTTGAGCGGCAGCGTCGCCTCGGGCCTGAAGTGGAAGCGGCGCAATACGGTCAACGCCAACCTTCATTATATGTCGGGCTTCTGGATCCTGTTCCCGCTGGCGATGCTGAGCTTCACCGGCGCTTGGATCAGCTTCCCCAAGCTGTTCGGCCAGTTCGAATCGCGGCCCGCCCCAACTGCCAATCGGGAGGCGGCCATGCGTGCTCGTCCGATCGCCAATCCTGCGTCCACGGTGGATCAGGCCGTCACGGCGGCCAAGCCGTACGCAACGGGAAATCTGGTCAGCATTTCCTGGCCGACCGA
>CAMPIY010000054.1 GCA_946886645.1 uncultured Sphingomonas sp. | reverse complement strand
GTTCCGCGCCGGCTCGCGGCCCGTTCGGCCGCCGAGTTCATGGCGAGGGAGCGCGGCGAAAAGCCGGGCGAAACCATCGGCTATGCCACCCGGCTCGACAGCAAGGTTGGCAAATCGACCCGCGTGATCGCGATGACGCATGGCGTATTCCTGGCGCGGATCCAGGCGGACCCCGAGTTGGCCGGAGTCTCCGCCGTTCTATTCGACGAGGTCCACGAGCGGAGCCTGGACAGCGATCTGTCGCTGGCGCTGACCCTCGACGCCTCGGCCGCGCTGAGGCCCGACCTTCGACTCCTGCCGATGTCGGCCACGCTCGACAGCGAGCGCTTTGCACGCCTGCTGGGCAATCCGCCGCTGATCGAGAGCGAGGGCAAAAGCCATCCGTTGACGCTCGTGCACGAAGGCCGCGACCCGGTGCAGCGCATCGAGCCGCAAATTGCAGCATCCATCCGTCGCGCGCTGGCCGAATATGAAGGGTCGCTACTGGCCTTCCTGCCAGGTGTTGCCGAGATCGAACGGACCGCCGACGCGCTCGGCAATTTGCCAGCCGATGTCGTTCTCCACCGGCTTCATGGCGCAATCGAGCCGTCTGCCCAGCGCTCCGCACTCGCGCCCCCCGCGCCGGGTACTCGCAAGTTGGTCCTCGCCTCGGCAATCGCCGAGACCAGCCTGACGCTCGACGATGTCCGTATTGTGGTCGACAGCGGGCTGGCGCGGCGGCCGCGATACGACCGTGGCGCAGGCCTCACCCGCTTAGTCACCGAGCGTGCCAGCAAGGCCGCTGTGACGCAGCGTGCGGGCCGCGCCGCTCGCCAGGCACCAGGCGTGGCTGTTCGCCTGTGGGAAGAGGCCGCGACCGCTTCGCTTCCCGCCCACGACCCGCCGGAAATTCTCGAAGCCGACCTGTCGAGCCTGCTGCTGACCTGCCTGCTATGGGGCGAAGCAGACCCGGAGCGGCTGCCGTTCCTCGACGTGCCACCCGCCCCGGCGGTCGCCGAGGCGCGGGCCCGCCTGTCGAGGCTCGGCGCTATCGATTCCGAGGGGCGCATTACCTCGCACGGCCGCGCCATCGCCGCGATTCCGCTGGAGCCGAGGCTGGCCCACATGCTGATCGAAGCGAAGGAACGCGGCTTCGGCAAATCGGCCGCGGATGCGGCGGCCTTGCTCACCGAGCGCGGCCTCGGCGGCAACGACCCCGACCTGGAAGTCCGCTTGCGGCGATGGCGGTCCGACCGCTCGCCAAGAGCCAATGCAGCTCGCGGACTATCCGACCGCTGGGCTGGAGACCGGGGCGGCAGTCAAGAAGCCGTCGGCCAATCGATCGCCCTCGCTTTTCCCGACCGGCTGGCCCGCCGCCGTGATTCCTCGGGCGAGCATTGGCAATCCGTTGGCGGTCGCGGTTTCAAGCTCGATCCGGCCAGCCCGCTTGCTCGCAACGAATGGCTCGCCGTGGGGGAGGTTGCAGGCGCAGCCTCGGGCGCTCGAATCCTTTCGGCGGCTCCCATCCAACTCAGCGAAGTCGAGCAATTGTTTGCGGATGAAATCGAGCAATTCAGCGACGTCCGCTTCGATCCTTCCACCGGCGCCATCAATGCAACCACGGGACGGCGGCTCGGCGCCATTCGCCTGTCCTCCGCCCCTGACCCCAAGCCCGACCAGCAAGCCATCGAAGCGGGCTTAATCGAGGCGGTGCGCCGCCATGGGCTGTCCGTGCTTCCCTGGCCTGAAAGCGCCGTCGCCCTGCGCCAGCGCGCGGCGTTCGTTGCCAAGGCGGACAGCAACATAGCGGAGATGTCGGACTCGGCGCTGCTCGCGAAGCTGGACGAGTGGCTTGCGCCGCTGGTGGCGGGAAAACGCAGGCTCGATTCCATTGATCCCGGATCGCTCCGCCACGCGCTCGATGCTCTGCTGGGCTATGAAGCAACGCGATCGATTGATCGACTGGCCCCGGCCCATTTTCAGTCGCCCGCCGGTTCGGCGCATCCAATCGATTATTCCGCGCCGGGCGGACCCACCGTCGAAGTGCGCGCGCAGGCGCTTTACGGTCTCGACAGGCATCCCATGGTCGCCGGGATCCCGCTGACCATCGCCATCACGTCGCCCGCGCACCGGCCCATCCAGACCACTCGCGATCTTCCTTCATTCTGGGCAGGCAGCTGGCGCGATGTCGCCAAGGAAATGCGCGGCCGCTACCCTAAGCATCCCTGGCCCGACGACCCGGCAAGCGCGTCGCCGACGCTCCGGACGAAAAAGGCTTCCTCTTGATTCCGTCTGTTCGGTGGGCCAATCGGCGGGCATGACGATCGCGCGCATCATCGAAAATTCTCGCCGCACCACCCAGTCAGGCAGGGCGCGCGACGGAAAATGGACTTTGGAGTTCGAGCGCCAGCAGCCGCAGCGCCCCGATCCCCTCACCGGCTGGTCGGGCTCCGGGGACACCGACACGCAGGTGCGCATCAGCTTCAACACCAAGGATGAGGCGCTGGCCTACGCCAAGGCCAAGGGCTTTACCGTCCACCTCGTTCCGGCGCCCCCCGAAACCTTGAAGATCCAGGCCTACGCCGACAATTTCCGCTAGGATCAGCCGGTCCCGCGCTCGCGAATGAAATCGCGGATCATCGGCTGAAGATTATCGTCGTAGCTGGCCATTACATGGCGCGGCCCGGCAATGTCGAAGTGCGTCAGTAACCGTTCGCCGTTCCAATAATGAAGCGCGAACGCCGGCGCATCCCCCAGGATCAGGGCGCGTCCGTCCGGATGCCTCGGGTCGATTTCGTCCAGGTCCAGCGCGACCCAGGGCGCTGTCGACGGGCAGACCACCAAAGGCTTGCCGGCAAAGCTGGTGGCGATGGGGCGGTGGACGTGGCCCGCGATCAGCCCGACGACCTGCTTCGCCGGCTTGATCACTCGCTCCAGCCGCTTGACCCAGCTTTCGCAGCTGAGCGCGCTCATCCAGTCGATACCCGTGTCGACCGGCGGATGGTGAAGGACGATGATGGTCGGAACAGACTTGCGCTCGGCCAGCCGAGCTTTCAGCCACGCCGCCCGCTTCGTGCAGATCATGCCGCCGTGACGGCCGGAATCGAGCGTGTCGAGAACCAGCCAGCGGACCCCGCCATGATCCAGCTCATATTGGACGAAACCATTGCCGTCGGCCGGAACGTTCGGGAATGTGGCCTGAAAGGATTCCCGCCCATCGTGGTTGCCGATCGCCCACAGGATTGGGCCCTGCCAGCGGCCGAGAAGCGCCTTCATATGGCGGTAGGCATCAAGGTCGTCGCCGCTTTCCACGAGGTCGCCCGACACGATCAGCATCGACGGACGCGGGTCCATCTCACTCAGATGGTCGATGGCCAAATTCAGGCGGCGGACGTTGAGCTCATGCAGATTGCCCGGATCGAACCCGATGTGAAGGTCGGTGATCTGCGCGACGAGGATGCCGTCGATCGAAGGTTGCCTGGCCACCAAAGTTCATTCCCCCCACGAAACTTTGGTCAGCCGTTTCGGCCTTGTCCAGCGCATTCGTCTGCCGACTTGCGCATGATGGCCGCTTAAGCGAGAATATGTGGGCCGAAGCTAGGGGGAAAGCTGCGCCAGTCTCGTATTGCGCTTGTCGTCGGAACGCGTCCTGAAGCCATCAAGATAAGTCCCATTGCACGAGCCCTTGCCGATTTCGGCGAGCCGCCCCGCCTGTTCGTGACCGGACAGCATCCGGGCCTGGAATTGGCCGACCATGACCTGGATGGCCTGGCGGCCACGCCGCTCGGCTGCCCTGGCCAGCCCGACCCGCAGCTTCACGCCGACCTGGTCCGCGCCGCCCTGAAGCGGCTGCTCCAGCTGGCGCCGCCCGAGCTACTGGTCGTGCAGGGGGACACTTCGAGCGCGCTTGGCGGAGCGCTGGCCGCGCGCGATTGCGGCATCCTTCTCGCCCACGTCGAGGCGGGGCTGCGAAGCCACGATGTTCGCCATCCCTGGCCGGAAGAGGGAAACCGGGTGGCGATCGATCGAATCTCCGACCTGCTTTTCGCGCCAACCGAGGGCAACGCATCGAACCTTCGAAGCGAGGCGGTCGGCGGCGATGTTTTCGTGACCGGCAACAGCGGGATCGACGCCCTCGCGGCCATCGCCGGCCCATTGCCTTCAGGCCAGCGGTGGCGCTGGCTGCCCCGGCGCGAGTTCCGGCTCCTGGTCACCTGCCATCGGCGCGAAAACTGGGGCGAAGGGCTAGGACATCTGGCGGCGGCGCTAGCCGCGCTGGGCGATGATGGAGTGATTAGCGAGGTCGTTCTTCCACCCAACCCGACCGTCACCGCGACGATGGTGCAGCTGATGGGCGGGCATCGAATGGTCCGGTTGGTCGCCCCCATGTCTCACCGTGCCATGATCGAGGCGATGCGGCGTGCGGACCTCGTCCTGTCGGATTCGGGCGGAATGCAGGAAGAGGCGCCCGCCCTTGGCGTTCCACTGCTCGTCCTTCGCGAAAAGACCGAGCGGCCGGAGGGAATCGAGAGCGGATCGATGGACCTGGTCGGAACCGACCCGGACAAGATCGTCGCGGCGATCAAACGGCTGCGCGGCGACACCTCCGCGTTGCGGCGGATGTCGCGCCCCGCGATGCCCTTCGGCGACGGTCATGCCGCGCCGCGGATCGCCGCGCGCTGCATCGAGTTTCTCGATGCCAGGGCCGTGACCCGGGAACGGGCTCACGCCTGATTGACTAGCGCGGCAAGAGCCACCATAGGGGCGCCCGCGCCAGCCAAGGCATGGCCCCTTCGTCTAGCGGTCTAGGACGTCGCCCTCTCACGGCGAAAACACGGGTTCGAGTCCCGTAGGGGTCACCAGCAATTTTCACCGGCAATTCGTCAGTCGGTCGGCGGACCCTTGTCGGCAAGATAATGCATTAGCTGCGCCAGCGTCGCTTCCATCTGGTCCTGCATCTGGCTGATCAGCTCATTCTCCCGCATATTTTCATGGTCGAGAGGCTTGGAATAGCTGTCGGAGAAAGCGTGCAGGTCTTCGGCGTCGAAAATCCCCTTGGCGACCAGTTTCGCCAGGATCACCAGCAGCCCATTGGTGTTGGCAATATTGCCTGCGACCAGCGCCTCGTCGACCATGGTCAGGGCACGGTCGTCTTCGTCTTCGATAGTCTCGCTCATGGCGCCAATGTGGCGACTTCTGCCGGCCATGCAAGCGCGCCGAGCAGGTCCCACGCCCTTGCCTTTTCCGCGAAGGGCAATGTGTAGGCCGGGCTTGACGACGGCAGGTCGATCAGTTGCGGCCCGGCATCCCTGCCAAGCGCCAGCCGGCCGAGCCGGGCGGCGGTCTTGCCGTTGAACGCGATCGCCCCAAGGCCGGGGTGGGTCGCGATAAAGCGGGCCAATGGGTTGGCGCTCGGTTGCCGAATGGCGCCGTCGAGGCTTCCCAGGCGACGCGCCTCGCCGACAACGTCCCAAAGGGCGATTTTTCGCGCGGTCAGCCTTCCCAGCCGGGCTTCATAGGGCAGACCGGCCAATTCTTCGCCAATGGCATGGCCGAGCAGACGCCAGAACTGGTTCTGGGGGTGCGCATAATATCGTTGGGCTGCGAGCGAGGCCTCTCCCGGCAAGCTGCCGAGAATCAGAAGCCGCGCATCGTCCGATCCGGCGGGTGGCATCGATCGCTTCAATGTCATTGGGTCTTACCCTAGTGGCCGCGTGCAGCGGCGGCCAGCGGTTGCAGCGCCGGCCGAGTTCCCGCTAGGGCGCTAACCCCATGAAGCCCGAAGAGCTCCGCATCGCCCTGTTCTCGGGCAATTACAATTACGTCCGCGACGGGGCGAACCAGGCGCTCAACCGGCTGGTCGGCTTCCTGCTTCGCCAGGGCGCGCATGTCCGCGTCTATTCGCCGACCACCGACACGCCCGCGTTCCCCCCGACCGGCGACCTGGTCAGCGTGCCATCCGTACCGATCCCCGGCCGGTCGGAATATCAGCTGGCCTATCGCCTTTCGACGCGGGTTCGCCGCGACCTGGAAGCGTTCAAGCCCAATCTGGTGCATGTGGCGGCGCCGGACATTGTCGCGCACCGTGCGGTGACCTGGGCAAGGGCGCACGGCATTCCCGTCGTATCGTCGGTCCACACCCGGTTCGACACCTACCTCCAATATTATGGCATGAAGTATCTGGAGCCGGCCGCCCGGGCGATCATGCGTCGTTACTATCGCCGGTGCGACGCCATTGTCGTTCCCGCCGAATCCACCGCCGCAATCCTTCGCGCGCAACGCATGAACGACGATATTTCGCTGTGGAGCCGGGGCGTCGATCGCGAACAATTCAACCCGGAACGGCGGAACCTCGAATGGCGGCGCGGTCATGGCATCCAGGATGACGAGATGGTTGTCGCCTTCCTTGGGCGCCTGGTGCTCGAGAAGGGCCTCGACGTCTTTTCGGACGCGATCGATGCCGCCCGGCAGAAGGGCGCTTCCCTGAAAGTGCTGGCGATCGGCGACGGGCCGGCTCGCGACTATTTTCGGGAGCGGTTGCCCGACGCCATCTTTACCGGGCAGCTGACCGGGACCGAGCTCGCGACCGCGCTCGCCTCATCGGACGTTTTCCTGAATCCCTCGATCACCGAGACGTTCGGCAACGTCACGCTGGAGGCGATGGCCTGCGGCCTGCCGGTCGTCGCGGCGGCGGCGTCCGGGGCGACGAGTCTGGTCCAGGACAAAATCACGGGCCGCCTGTCGCGCCCTGGAGACATCGATGCCTTCGCCGACGCATTGGTCGACTATCAGCGCAATCCGGAATTGCGGAAAAAGCATGGCGAGGCGGGGCTCGCCTTCGCCAAGACGATGGACTGGGACGAAATCAACGCCGCCGTGATGCACGTCTACGAACGCGTCATCGAACGGCGGCGCGGGCCTTAGTCTTCTTCGTCGCGATCTTCGTCCTTCGGCCCCTTGGCCCGCTCGATGCGCTGCGCGGCATCGTCCAGGATGTCGATCACTTCGTGCAGTAGCGCTTCGTTCCAGCCTTCATGGGCGACGCGATTCTTGAGCGCGGTCATGAGATTGCCAACGGCGCGGCCCATTTCCGGACGGTGGCTGCGGCGGCGGTGCGAACCGGCCTCCTCCAGCCGCTCGATCAACTCGTCGACCTCGTCGCCATTTTCCTCAAGATGGGCGCGGCCGTCACCGGTCGCTTCGAAAATCTTCTTGCTGTCCTTGGACTTTTTTTCGGAGATGAGGCCCATGTCCTCGAGCATGGTCAGGGTCGGATAGACGATGCCCGGGCTCGGCGCGTAATCGCCCCCGGTCAAATCCTCGATCGCCTTGATCAGCTCATATCCGTGGCGTGGCTCGTCGGAGATCAGCTTAAACAGCACGAGCCGTAGCTCGCCGCCCTCGAACATCCGCCGGCGGCCGCGCGGCCCACCGCGCCCACGCCCGCCGGGCCCGTCTCCGAACTCGAAATGAAAGCCGCCCGGGCCGAAGCTGAAGCCGCGCCCACCGCGCATGGCCACGAAGCCTCGGCCTCGACCATCTTCTCCGCAATCCCAACGATGTCGATGCATATTTCATCCTCCCTATGATTGTCTCAAGATATATCTTAGATACATCCAAGACAAGAGGCTTGGTGCAAATTCCTCGGGCGGGCGTTAGGCTTGCCGGAATGGCCGACCTGTTCGAGAGCGATGCACCCGTCGAAGCGCCTGAAGGGGCGGCCGATCCCAATGCGCCCCTCGCCGACCGGCTACGACCGGCAAGCCTCGACGAGGTGGTGGGGCAGGAACATCTGACCGGTCCGGACGGAGCGATCGGGCGGATGGTCGCTGCCGGGAAGCTCGCTTCGATGATCCTTTGGGGTCCGCCAGGCACCGGCAAGACCAGCATCGCCCGACTGCTGGCCGACGCGGTCGGATTGCGTTTTGTGTCGCTATCCGCGGTCTTTCCGGGGGTCGCCGACCTGAAGCGCGTATTCGCCGAGGCCCGGACGATGGCCAAGGCGGGGAAGCGCACTTTGTTGTTCGTGGACGAGATCCATCGCTTCAATCGTTCGCAGCAGGACGGCTTCCTCCCCTACGTCGAAGACGGCACGATCACCCTGGTGGGCGCCACTACCGAAAATCCAAGCTTCGAACTCAACGCTGCGCTGCTGAGCCGTGCTCAGGTGCTGATCCTGCATCGCCTGGACGAGAAAGCCCTTGGCGAACTTTTGCGCAGAGCAGAGGAACTCGAAGGCGAGGCATTGCCGCTCACCGCCGAAGCCTGGGAAGCGCTGGTCGCCAGCGCGGATGGCGACGGCCGCTTCGTACTCAACCAGGCCGAGACCCTGCTAGGCATGAACATCGAGCAGCCGCTCGACCCGGCCACGCTAGCCGGCCTGCTGCAGCGGCGCGTCGCGGTCTACGACAAGGATCGCGAGGGGCATTACAACCTGATCTCCGCCCTGCATAAATCGATCAGGGGCTCTGACCCTCAGGCCTCGCTTTACTATCTGGCGCGGATGCTGGTCGCGGGGGAGGAACCGCTGTTCGTGCTCCGCCGGCTGATCCGGGCGGCCGTCGAGGATATCGGCCTGGCCGATCCCCAGGCGTTGGTTCAGTGCATCGCCGCCAAGGACGCCTATGATTTCCTCGGCTCGCCGGAGGGTGAGCTCGCCATCGTGCAGGCCTGCCTCTATCTGGCGACCGCGCCCAAATCGAACGCCGCCTACACGGCCCAGAAGGCGTCCTGGCGGAGCGCGAAGGAAACCGGGTCGCTGATGCCGCCGCAGAATATCCTCAACGCCCCGACGCGGCTGATGAAGGACATCGGTTACGGCAAGGGCTATGCTTACGACCATAGCGCCGAGGACGGGTTTTCCGGCGCCAATTACTGGCCCGAAGGAATGGAGCCGCAGACCTTTTACGAGCCGGTGAACCGCGGTTTCGAGGCGAAGGTCGCGGAGCGGCTTGCCTTCTGGGACGAAAAGAGACGAGAACGACAGCAGGACTGATCGACAGGGGATTGAAATGTATCAGACCACCGAGCCCGCCCAATATTGGCAGCAGCAACTGGTCGAATGGGGTCCCAAGGTCCTGTTCGCCATCCTCATCCTGGTCGTCACCCACTTCGTCGCCAAGGCGGTGCAGTGGGCCATATCCAAGCTGATCGACCGGGTGCCGGTGCTGAAGCGCCATCCCGGCGTCGGCGGCGACAGTGTCGGGACGGAGCTTGGGCGGCTCGCCTATTGGCTGGTGTGGCTGGTCGGCCTGATCGCGGCGTTGCAGCCGCTCGGCCTGTCGGGCGTGCTGACCCCGGTGACGGCGCTGACCAACGAGGTCTTCGCTTTCCTGCCGCGTGTCCTGGGCGCGGGCCTGTTCTTCTTCGCCGGTTTGATCCTGGC
>CAMPIY010000053.1 GCA_946886645.1 uncultured Sphingomonas sp. | reverse complement strand
CGGCTGATCATCGTCGGCGGCATGAAGCGCGCATAATCGAGCACGAACAGCTTTTCCGGCGCATCGCGCACCGAGCGCGGGTCGTTGACCACCAGCGTCTCGCCCGCGATCCGCTCCAGCAAATAGGTGGCAGTGATGTAACCGATGTCGAACGGCGGATCCTGTCGCATCAGGACGACATCGGCATCGCTCGCAAGATCGAGAGTCGCCTGATCGCCCGCGGTGAAGTGATTGCCCTGCACCCGCTGGACCGTGACCGGCCTGGCTTTCGTTCGGACCCGGCCGTCCTCATAGGCCAGGTCGCGAGCGAGATAGTGGAACAGCCGATGGCCGCGCTCCTGCGCCTTCAACATCAGCGCGAAGGTCGAATCGCCGGCGATGCCGATCGATTCCAGCGGGTCCATCTGAACGGCGACGGTCAGGCTCATTGCCGCCGCCTAATTGAAGCCAGAAGGATTGTCACCCGCACCAGACGTTGACCAGATGGCGTGGCAGCCTGCCCGGCACGATGAAAATCGCGTCGATCCGAATGTCGTCCTTTTCCCGGGCAAAGCGGGGCGCCAGCCGTTCCGCCGCCACGGCCACCCGGCGGAGGCGATATTCGTCGAGCGCCATGGCGGCGGCCTCTTCGCTGCCGCGCTGCTTGACCTCGACGAAGGCCACGGTTCGACCGCGCCGTGCAATCAAATCGACCTCTCCGCCCGGAACCCGCGCGCGTTGGGCGAGGATTCGCCAGCCACGCAGCCGCAGCCACCACGCGGCGATCGTCTCCGCGCGCCGCCCGCGAGCTTCCGCGACATGGCGGTTCAAGCCTTGCCCGCCAGATCGAGTGCTCGGGCGTAGGCCCGCTTGCGCGGAACGCCGAGCCGGTTGGCCACATCGGCTGCGGCGCGGGATGGGCTTAACGTCGCGAGAGCGGCTCGCAACGCTTCGTCCAAATCATCATCACTGGCCTCGGCGCGCTCCGGCGGGGGACCCACCACGATCACGATTTCTCCCTTGGGCGGCGTGTCGGCATAGCGGACACCCAGTTCGGACAATGTCCCGCTGACGGTCTCTTCGTGAAGCTTGCTGATTTCCCGGACCACCGCCGCGCTGCGATCTTCGAGGCCCTCCGCAAGGGCACCGAGGCATTCGGCGAGACGCGGACCGCTTTCATACAGCACCAGCGTAGCCCGCACGGCTGCAATCTCCGCAATTGCATCGGCTCGAGCCTTGGCCTTGGCGGAGAGGAAGCCGAGGAAGAGAAAACGGTCGGTCGGCAGCCCCGACAGCGTGAGCGCCGCGATTGCCGCCGAGGGGCCGGGCAGCGTGTAAACGGCATGGCCCGCATCCCGCGCAGCTCGCACCAACTTGTACCCGGGGTCGGAAATCAGGGGCGTTCCCGCGTCGCTGACCAACGCCACCGCCTTCGATACCAAATCGCCGACGATCCTGGTCCGCAAGGCATCGTCGCTATGGTCGTGATAGGCCGTCATCGGTGCCTTCGCGCCGATGTGGGCGAGCAGCTTCGCCGTCACCCTCTTGTCCTCGGCCAGGATGGAATCGACGCGCCGCAGTGTGTCCGCCGCGCGTGAGGTCATGTCGCCAAGATTGCCGATTGGCGTCGCGACGATATACAGACCGGGAGGAAGAGACTGATCCATCAGAAGGTAGGGGCATGGCATTGAACCTCACTCGCCCGCAAGCGCGCCGCATATTCATCCTCGGCCTCGGCGCCGCTGCTTTGACGCTGGCAAGCTGCCAAACGGGCCGTGGACCGGTGCGCCCGGGACCGATCGTGGAGCCTCCGCCGGTCGTTACCGCGCAGAATATGGTTGCGGTCATCGTTCCGCTGACGGGCGGGGACGGGCCGGTCGGCACCTCCATTTCCAATGCCGCCAAGCTTGCGCTCGCCGATACGGGTGAGAAAAGCATCAAGATCACGGTTTACGACAGCACCATCCCAGGTGGTGCCGCCGCCGCGACGCAGCAGGCCATCGCCGACGGCAACCGGCTGATCCTGGGGCCGCTGCTGGCCGAAGACGTCCGTGCCGCCGCGCCGGTGGCTCGCAAGGCGGGCGTCCCGGTCATCGCATTTTCCAATGACGAAGGCGTTGCGGGCAATGGCGTCTACATCATGGGGTTCACGCCCGACCAGTCGATTAGCCGCGTCGTCAGCTATGCCCGTTCCAAGGGGGCGGCCCGCTTCGCGGCGCTGGTGCCGACTGGCCTTTACGGCCAGCGCGCGGCGCAGGCGTTGATCGGCGCGGTGCGCAAGTCCGGTGGTGCCGTCAGCGTCATCCAGTCCTACGATCGATCGAAGGCTTCGCTCGGCGTGGCAGCGCGCCGGCTGAACGCCAGGGGCGATGTCGACGCGATCCTGATCGGCGACAATGGGCGGATCGCCGCGATGGCCGCACCGCTGCTGAAGGTTGGGCCAAGGAAATTGGGGACCGAGCTCTGGGCGACCGACCGGACTTTGGGAAAGACCACAGCGCTGCGGGGCGCCTGGTATGCAGCGGCGCCGGATACCCAGTTCAACCGATTGGTGACGCGCTACCGCGCGCGCTACGGCAAGACGCCCTATCGCCTGGCAAGCCTGGGCTATGATGCGGTGCTGCTAGCTGTGCGCAGCGCCAGGAATTGGCCGCTGGGGCGGGCGTTCCCGGCGAAGAGCCTGGTCGATCCCGACGGCTTCGGCGGGGTGGACGGCGCATTCCGCTTCTCGCGCGACGGAGTCGCCGATCGGTTGCTGGAGGTCAGGCAGGTTACGGCTGCGGGCACGACCACGATTTCGCCGGCCGCGCCCAAATTCTAGACCGCGATCTCCGCCAGGATTGAATCCAGAACCAGCCGGCCGGCGGCCGTCGTCCGAATTGTGTCACCCTCGCGGTGGAGGAGGCCATGACCCGCCAACCGGTCGACGGCGTGCTCGTCGACCAGCCGTTCGACTCCCAGACGCCCGGCTAATCCTGCTGGAGCTATGCCTTCCGCGAGCCTCAGACCCATGACCAGTGCCTCGTTGGCGGCTTCGGCCGGAACAAGCATTTCTTCCTCGCACAGGCCATGGCCATTGCGGCCGATTGCCGACAGGAAATTCTCGGGCTTCTTGTAGCGAACGGTGCGCATTCCCGTGCGGCGCCCATGCGCTCCGGGTCCGACGCCGGCGTAATCCTGGTAGCGCCAATAAGCGAGATTGTGGCGGCTCTCCGCCCCCGCCCGAGCGTGGTTGGAGATTTCATAGGCCGGCATTCCGGCCGCCAAGGTGCGCTCCTGCGTCAATTCGAACAGCGTCGCCGACATATCGGGGTCGAGCGGTTCGAACTCGTGCCGCGCCACCATCGTCGCGAAACGCGTGCCCGGCTCGATGGTCAGCTGGTAGAGCGACAGATGCTCGGTGCCCAATGACAGCGCCCTTTCTAGGCTTGCAGACCAGCCAGCGTCGTCGTCGCCGGGGAGGGCGTAGATCAGGTCAAAGCTTACGCGGTCCACCACCGACTGGGCGGCCTCCAGCGCGCGAAGACCTTCCTCCGCCGAATGGGCGCGGCCGAGGAATGCTAGCGCTTTATCGTTGAAGCTCTGCAGGCCGAGGCTGATCCGGTTGACGCCTGCCTGGGCGAGGTCGGCGAAGCGGGCGGCTTCGGCGCTGTTGGGATTGGCCTCGAGTGTGATTTCGAGATCTTCGGCAACCGGCCAATGCTCGCGGGCGGCGGCGATTACGGCCTCGACCGTTGTGGGCTCCATCAGGGAGGGCGTTCCTCCGCCGAAGAAGATGGAGGTCAGCCGATGATCGGGAAGCAGCACCGCCTCATGCGCCAGGTCGTTGAGCAGCGCCTTCCGCCATTCCTCATGGTCGACCGATGCCCGCACGTGGCTGTTGAAGTCGCAATAAGGACATTTGCTGACGCAGAATGGCCAATGGACGTAGAGCGCCAGCGGCGGCGCCACCGTTCGTTCGGCGTTCAGGTCGTCAAGGATAGCGGTGGAGGCCATGATCCGCGCGTCCCTTACGGCCCTTGTCCTGCTCTTGCCAGCCGCGGCGGTTGCCACGCCGCAGTCGGCGACTATCCCCTGGACCGATCCAAGGCCGCAGGCCAGGGGTGAAACACTGCTTCGTGCCACCATGATTTCCGCTCACAACCAGGCGCGCCGCCAATATGGATCGGGGCCGCTGGTCTGGGACGAAGGCCTGGCACGCGATGCCGCAGTCTATGCACGCAAGCTCGCGCGTTCAGGGCGGTTCGAGCATGATCCGCAGGTCGGTCGGCGCCCGCATCAGGGCGAAAACCTCTGGGTCGGAACGCGGAGCGCTTACAGCTATGCCGAGATGATCGGCCTGCTGGTCGACGAGCGCCGTTACTTCCGCCCCGGCCGCTTTCCCGCCATCAGTCGCACCGGCGACTGGTCGCAGGTCGCGCATTATACGCAGATCGTCTGGCCCGCGACGCAGCGGGTCGGCTGTGCGACGGCTTCGAACCGATCCAGTGACTATCTGGTCTGCCGCTATTGGCCCGCCGGAAACATAGTCGGAACCCTGATGCGTTAATCATGCACCTGAGGCGATTGTTAACCCCGATCGGTGACAATTGCCCCCATGAAGCGCGCGCTCGTCATCGGCATGTTGCTGGCTGCCCCCGCGGCCGCCGCGACGCTGCCCAGCCCGAACTGGCCGGCACCGGCGGATCGCGGCGACGCGTTGCTGCAGAGTTCTGTGCTGAAGGCGCAGAACGCAGCCCGCGCCCGCTTCGGAGTCGCTCCGATGGATTGGAGCAACGAGCTTGCCGCCGAGGCCCTGGGTCATGCCCAATATATGGCGAGCACCGGCATCTACGGGCACGACCAGACCCCGGGCCGCCGCAAGAAGCAGGGCGAAAATCTCTGGCGCGGCCAGCGCGGCGTCTTTTCCTATGACGTGATGATCGGGACGATGGTCGCGGAGGAGCGCGTCTTCCGCCCCGGCACCTTCCCGGATGTCAGCTCGACCGGCGAATGGCATGACGTCGCGCATTACACGCAGATCGTATGGCCCAGCACGACCCATGTCGGCTGCGCCGTCGCGTCGAGCGCGACGACGGATTACTTCGTCTGCCGCTACTCGCCGACGGGAAACAAGGACGGGCTGTACATGGCCCGCAGCCGCGAACTAGCCGAGCGCGGCGACTAGCTGGCGGAACGCCTCGGCCCGGTGGCTGATGGCGTGCTTTTCTGCAGGATCGATCTCGGCGAACGTCTGATCCATGCCATTGGCGACGAAGATCGGGTCATAACCGAAGCCTCGGTCGCCGCGTGGCGGCCAGCTCAGCGTGCCGAACACTTTGCCTTCGAAGCTTTCGGTCTGGCCATTGTCGGGCCAGGCGATTGCCAGCGCGCAGACGAAATGGGCGTCGTGACTTGCCTCGTCGCCGGCCGCTTCGATTTCCTTCCAGACCCGCTCCATCGCGCGCCCGAAGTCGCGGTTGCCCTCCTCGTCCTCGGCCCAGCGGGCGGAGAAGATTCCGGGAAGGCCGTGAAGGGCGTCGACCGACAGGCCGCTGTCGTCTGCGAGGGCGGGAAGGCCGCTAAGGTCCGCCGCCTCGCGCGCCTTCAGCTCGGCATTGTCGATGAAGGTGTTTCCCGTTTCCTCGGGCTCGGGCAGGTCGAGCTCGGCCGCGCCGACGCATTCGATGCCGTGCGGCGCGAGCAGCTCGCGGATTTCGCGGAGCTTGCCGGCGTTGTGGGTCGCGATGACCAGCTTGGGACCGATCGCCTTCTGTTGCGCGCGGCCTTGCAGTGGGCGGTGAAGATTTCAGCGCAGCCGACGAGCGCCAGCCGGAGCAGGCGTAGCAGGCCTTCCTCGTCGAATGTCGCGCCTTCGGCGGTCAATTGCGCCTCGACGATCGCGCCGTCGCCGGTCAGCACGAAGTTGCCGTCCGAATGGGCCGAGCTGTCCTCGATATAGTCCAGGTCGAGGACCGGGGTGCCCTCGTAAATGCCGCAGCTGACCGCCGCGACCTGAGTCTTGATCGGGTCTTCGGACAGAGCGCCGGTTTCCAAAAGCTTGTCGATTGCAATTCGAAGCGCGACCCAAGCCCCTGAAATTGCAGCAGTTCTCGTGCCGCCGTCGGCCTGGATCACGTCGCAATCCACAATCACCTGACGCTCGCCGAGCTTGGGGAGGTCGACGACTGCGCGCAGGCTGCGTCCGATCAGCCGCTGGATTTCCTGCGTGCGGCCCGACTGCTTGCCCTTGGCAGCCTCGCGGTTGCCGCGGGTGTGGGTGGCGCGAGGGAGCATTCCATATTCGGCGGTGACCCAGCCCTGGCCCTTGCCGCGAAGGAAGGGAGGAACGCGGTCCTCAACCGATGCGGTAACCAGCACCCGGGTTTCACCGAAACTGACGAGACAGGCTCCCTCGGCGTGTTTGGTGAAGCCCGGTTCGAACCTGAGTTCCCGCATCTGATCGGGGGTGCGGCCACTGGGGCGCATGAAATTCTCCTGCTTGGTGTCAGCCGCCCCTAGACCGGCAATCGTTGGCTTTCAAATGGCTTCGCCCTACATCCCCGCCATGACCGAGCCGATCGGCGATCTTACCAACCGCATGCGCGACATTTTCCGGCTGGTGGTCGAGGCGTATCTCGATCGCGGGCAGCCGGTCGGGTCGAAGGCGCTTGCCGGTTCCGTGAGCCTGTCGCCGGCGTCGATCCGTGGCGTAATGCAGGAGTTGGAGGAGCGGGGGCTTCTCACGCATCCGCATACTTCGGCGGGACGCATTCCGACCGAGACGGGTCTGCGCCTGTTCGTGGACGGCATCATGCACAGCGCCTTGCCGCAAGCGCGGGAGCGCGCGGCGATCGAAGCGCAATTGAAGGACCGACCGGTAGAAGAGGCATTGGCCGCAGCCACTGCGACGCTTTCCGGGCTGTCAGCCTGCGCCGGCGTGGTGCTGGCCCCGAAAAACGATTTTCGACTGCGCCAGCTGAATTTCGTGCCACTGGCGCCCGATCGGGCATTGGCCGTGCTCGTCGGGATGGACGGAAGCGTCGAGAACCGCGTCGTGCCCATGGGTGGCGGCACCAGCGCTGTCGCGCTTGCCGAAGTTGGCAATTATGTAAGCGCACGCCTTTCCGGCCTGACGCTGGCGGAGGCCGAATCGCGCCTGCGCGCCGAAATTGCGGACCGCCGGCAAGCGCTCGACGCCGCTGCCGCCGAACTGGTCGCGCGCGGTCTCGCGGACTGGAGCGAGGATCACGCCCAGCGGCCGGTGCTGATCGTGCGCGGCCAGGCGAATTTGATTGATGAGGCTGCTGCGGCCGACCTCGAACGCGTCCGCAAGCTGCTCGACGAGCTTGAGGACCGGCAGGAGATCGCCCGCCTGCTCGAAGGCGCGCGCGAGGGGCAGGGGTGCCGCATCTTCATCGGCAGCGAAAACCGCATGTTCGCCCTTTCAGGCTCCAGCGTCATCGCCGCGCCCTATCGCGGGAGCGAAGGGCAGGTGGTCGGCGTTGTTGGGGTTATCGGGCCGACGCGATTGAACTATGCGCGGGTCGTCCCCATGGTGGATTTCACGGCGCAAGCCCTCACGAGATATATGAGATGATGGACAAGAAAAACCTCCACGACGAAGCCGAAGAAATTCGCGAAGAGACCGCAGCCGACGCTCCGGAAGTGGCCGAGCACGACCATGTGGCCGAGCTAGAAAAACAGCTGGAAGAGGCGAAGAGCAAGGCGCTTTACGCCCATGCGGAAACCGAGAATGTCCGCCGCCGGCTCGAAGCCGAGAAGCAACAGGCGGCCGCTTATGCCTCGACCGGTTTCGCCCGCGACATGCTGACGGTTCGCGACCATCTGGACCGCGCGCTCAGCCATGTGCCCGAAGCGGCGCTGCAGGACGAGAAGATCAAGAGCTTCGTGGACGGCATCCAGTCGACGCTTCGCGAGCTCGACGCGGTGTTCGCCCGCAACGGCGTGACGCGCATCGAAGCGCTTGGCCAGCCGCTCGACCCGCACAAGCACCAGGCGATGATCGAGCTTGCGACCAGCGAGGCCGCGCCCGGAACGATCGTCGAGGAAATGCAGACCGGCTATATGCTGAAGGACCGGCTCCTTCGCCCCGCGCTGGTCGGGGTCGCCAAGGCCGGCTAAATCACTTCCCGCTTCTGCGCCTTACCCTTGGTAGCCAGGGTGAAGCGCGGCTCGGTTTGGGTGCCGCCTTCGACCAGCTGGGCTGCCAGCCGCCCGACTTCCGGCCCATGCTTGAAGCCATGCCCTGAGCCACCGCCGACCAGGATGACGTTCGACATTTCGGGATGGCGGTCGATCAGGAAGTCGCCGTTCGAGCTATTCTCATATTGGCAGACCTCGGCCCCGATCACCGGCGCGCCTTTCAGCAACGGGAAGCGCCGGTCGCGAAAGGCGATGACCTCGTCGAGCGCGGCCCTGGTCGGCTCGCGTGACTGGGTATCGGGATCGACATAGGCGCCATGCTTGTCATGGGCGAACTTGACGCCGCGCGCCTCCAGGTCGGGGAAGCCGTAGTACATGTCGCCATCGTTGAAATCCGCCCAGCCGGGCATGGCGCGGGGCTCGAAGCGCCGGTCGCCGTCGGGCGGCTTGAAGTAGAAGATCTCCTGCCGGGTCGCGAAAATCCTGTGGCCGAGGATGTCGGGGAAAAGCTTGGGAAGCCAAGGCCCCAGCGCGAAGACGAAGACATCGGCCTCCAACTCGCCGCCGCCGGCCAGTCTGACGGCCTTCAGCGGCCCCTCTTTTTGCTGGAGCGTATGCGCTGCCTCGTGGCGATATTCGCCGCCCGACGCCGCGAAATTCTTGACCAGGGTCTGGACGGCGCGCCGGGCCATCAAGGCGCCGAATTGTGCTTCGTAAAGTCCGATCACGATTCCGCTGAAATCGATCATCGGGAAGCGACGCTGCAGCTGCGGGCCGTCCAGCTGCTCTAGCGGCAGGCCGAGCTTGCGGTGAACGGTAATGCTGCCCTCGAAATAGTCACCCGGCTTGCTGGAAAAGAACAGGACGCCGCTGGGAATGAAGATCGGCAGGCCGGCCGTGTCGCTCAGCGCTTTCCACTCGGGCAGGCTTGCGAAGGCCATCCGCGTGTAGATTTCATCCTTGCCGTAGCCGCCGCGGGTCATCCGGCTTTCGCCGCCCGAGCTGGCACGGCTGTTGGCCGGTCCCGCCATGTCGACCAGCGTTACCTGGTGCCCGGCGCGCCGAAGATGTTCGGCGGTCCACGATCCGAATACGCCCGCGCCAATGACGGCGACTTTGGCTTTTGAGCCTGTCACGCCGGCCTTGAGGATGGCGGGCGAAATGGAAACGCCGCCCGCCCCGATGAGGAGCGAGCGGCGTGAAAGTTTCGGAAACGGCGCGCCAGCTGGTTTGCCGTTTCCTTCATCCATCGATCAGCCACGCTC
>CAMPIY010000052.1 GCA_946886645.1 uncultured Sphingomonas sp. | reverse complement strand
TGATAGCCTTCCGCCTCGACCCGGCTGCTGTTGGCCATCGTGCGGGCTTCCTCGGCCGGCATCGGCCTGCCGAAAATGTAGCCCTGGACCTGGCTCACTCCCAGCTCGCGGATCAGGTAGAGATCATCGTGAGTTTCGACGCCTTCGGCCGTCGTATCCATTCCCAGGCTTTCAGCGAGGGTAACGATGGCGCGAATAATCGCGCTGTTGCGCTTGGTCGTCGAGGCCGCGCCGCGCACGAAGCTCTGGTCGATCTTGATCTTGTCGAACGGCGCCTTCTTCAAATAGCCGAGCGAGGAATAGCCGGTTCCGAAATCGTCGAGCGCGAGGCGGACG
This sequence comes from uncultured Sphingomonas sp., assembly GCA_946886645.1. Next base: position 9,117 of record CAMPIY010000052.1, on the reverse strand, counting down.
CCGAGCGACTTCAGGCGGGAGAAAGTGCTGTCGGTCATGTCGCTGTCGGCCAGGAACACGCCCTCGGTAATTTCAAGCTCGAGCCTTGCCGGGTTCACGCCATAGTCGGCCAGGACGGCCGCGACCGTGTCGACGATGTGCGGGTCGTTGAACTGGATCGGCGACAGGTTGACCGCGACGCGGACATTGTCCGGCCAGCGCGCGGCCTCCGCGACGGCCGTTCGCAGCACATATTCGCCGATCTTGCCGATCATCCCGCACTCCTCGGCAAGCGGAATGAACTTCTCGGGTGAGATCGAGCCGCGCACCGGGTGCTTCCAGCGGACCAGCGCCTCGAAACCGGAAACTTCTTCGCCCGCGACCAGGACGATGGGCTGGTAGGCCACCCACAGCTCGTTGCGGTCGAGGGCTTGGCGAAGGTCGTTTTCCAGCACCTGGCGGTCCGACGCTTCGCTGTGCATCGAGGGTTCGTAGAAGCAATGCTTGCCGCGCCCGGCGGCCTTGGCGGCGTAGAGTGCGAGGTCGGCGTCGCGGATCAGGCTGTCGGCGCTGCTCCGGCCGGGATCGCCGATGGCGATGCCAAGCGACGCGCCGATCGTCACCTTGTGCCCTTCGATCATATAGGGCCGCGAGACCTGCTCGATCAGCGTGCGGGCCAGGCTCTCCAGCAGGCCCGTCTCGACCGTACCGGGCAGCACCGCCTTGAACTCGTCGCCGCCAAGGCGCCCGACCTGCCCATGATCGCCCATCGCCAGCTTGAGCCGGTCCGCGACCTGGCGGAGCAGCGCGTCGCCGATCGGATGGCCCAGCGTGTCGTTGACGTTCTTGAACCGGTCGAGATCGATCAGGAACAGCGTGCAGCCCTTGCGCCGATTGGTCGCGTTGCGCAGCGCCTCGTCCAGGGTCTGGCGCATCAGCGCGCGGTTGGGGAGGCCGGTCAGGGAATCGAAGCGGGCAAGGCGGCTGATTTCCTGTTCCGACCGCCGCTGTTCGGTGAGGTCGGTGCCGATGCCGCGGAAGCCGAGGAAGCGGCCGCGATCGTCGAAAATGGGATTGCCGGACAATGACCAGTGAATGTCCTCGTCGCTCGCCGCCCGGACAATGACATCGCTGAACGGGAATCGCGCCGACAAATGGAATCCGAGGGTGCGCTCTTCGCGAAGGCTGTCGGTCGAACCGACATCGACCGACAGCAGGTCGGTGAATTGTCGGCCGAGCAATTCCTCCGGTTCGACTTTGAAATCGTCAGCGAGCTGCTGCGACACATAGGACAATGTGCCGAGGTTGTTGGTTTCCCAGAACCAGCCGCGCCCGCTGTTCTCGAATTCATTGACGAAATGGACAGCCTTGCGCGCCTGCGCCTCGAGCCGGAGGCGGCCACGGGCATTGGTTAGCACCGTCCGAGCACTCGCAACGCTATAGGCGATGTTGATGATCGCCAGGAAGGTGATGCCGGCCAGCACCTCGGGTTGCTGCGACACGGCCAGCGCGCCGGTCATGGCGACCAGGGCGTTGACGATCGCCACCGGCGGCGAGGAGATCGACACGATCGTCGCCGCGCCGAGACCGGCGCCGAATGCGAGCGCGATGAACGCGGTGTTCGAATGGTGCATCGTGCAATCGAGCGTCAGGCCATAGGCCATCCACAATGCGCCGCTGGTCCCGATATAGCCGCACAGCCCACGTGAAATCGTTCGGGCGGAAAGGCGGAACCGGTCGCGGAAATGAAGCGCGGCAAGCGCCAGCGCGTCAAGCGTCAGCACCGCCAGCAGGGGAGGAAGCGGGTTGCAACTGAGCGGCGCGTTGATAGCGACCGGCTGGACCAGGTAGCAGGCGAGACCCCAGATCAGGTGGGTCGCGCCTAGCAATGCCGGCGCCAGGTCGAACATCGAAATGCGCTGTGTCGCCAGATTCTCGTCGTCGCTGGTCTCGGGCGAGCGCAGGTCGAACGTCAGCGCATCGTGGACCGATGCCCGATCATTGAATCCGTCACCTTCGGAAACGGCGAACCGCGCCCTACGCATCCTGGCCCCACTCCTTTGGAGCGGGGTTAACCCCAAAGGATTAACGGAGGGTCAAACGGACGGGGTTTGCGCCGCCTTAAGCATCTTCTTGAGGCAAAAAGTCGGGAACCGAGAGATAGCGCTCGCCCGTGTCGTAGTTGAAGGTCAGGATTCGGGGCTTTTCTCCCAATTCCGGGAGCTTCATCTCGACACCGGCGAGCGCCGCGCCCGACGAAATCCCTACCAAAATTCCCTCTTCCCGTGCTGCCCGGCGGGCCATTTCTCGCGCGGCTTCGGCATCGACATCGATAATCCCGTCCAAAATGGAGGTATCGAGGATGCTTGGTACGAAATTGGCGCCGAGGCCCTGGATCGGGTGCGGCCCGGCCTGTCCTCCGCTCAGAATCGGCGAGAGCGCCGGTTCGACCGCGAACACCTTGAAATCCGGCCATTCCTTCTTGAGGACCTTGGCCAGGCCAGTGATGTGCCCGCCGGTCCCGACGCCGGTAATCAGCGCATCGAGCGGCTTGTCCCGAAAATCGTTCAGCACCTCCTGCGCGGTGGTGCGGACATGGACCTCGACATTGGCCGGATTGTCGAATTGCTGCGGCATCCAGCTATTGGGCGTCTGGGCGACCAGTTCCTCGGCCCGTTCGATCGACCCCTTCATTCCCTTCGTGCGGTCGGTCAGGTCGAATTCCGCGCCATAGGCAAGCATCAGCCGCCGCCGCTCGACACTCATGCTGTCGGGCATGACGAGGATCAGCTTGTAGCCCTTGACCGCGGCGACCATCGCCAGCCCGATGCCGGTGTTGCCGCTGGTTGGCTCGATGATCGTCCCGCCGGGCTTTAGCTTTCCGGAGCGTTCGGCGTCCTCGATCATCGACAAGGCGATGCGGTCCTTGATCGACCCGCCGGGGTTGGACCGCTCCGACTTGACCCAGACTTCCGCGCGGTCGCCGAACAGGCGGTTCAACCGGATATGCGGCGTGTTGCCGATCGTATCGAGGATGGTGTCGGCCTTCATGCGGTGTCTCCTTCGCGGGTCGAAGCAGGTAGATGGGCGATCCGGTGCGCCATGCAAGCCATCACACGCCGCTGGCGATTACGGCATCCTGGGGCGGCGGATCGGCGGCAAGCTCGAAGGTGCGCGCCCGTCGCAATTCGGGGAAGATGAACGCCCAGGTCAACGTCACGACGATTGCCGCCACGCCGCCCGCCACTGTTGCCGCGACCGGCCCGAGCAGCGCCGCCGTAAAGCCGCTTCGGGTCTCGCCCAGCTCGTTCGAGGCCGAAATCGCAAGCGTCGATGCGGCGGCGACCCGGCCGCGCATCTCGTCGGGCGTGTGAAGCTGGATCAGCGACTGGCGGATATAGACCGAGAACATGTCCGCCGCGCCGAGCAGCGCCAGCATGGAAATCGAAAGCAAATAGTTGCGCGAAATTCCGAACACCGCGGTCGCGGCCCCGAAGACGACCACGGCGGTCAGCATCTTCACCCCGACGTCGGTCTTGAGCGGCCGGATGGAAAAAATGATCGCGGTCAGCGTTGCGCCGGCCGCGGGCGCGGCGCGAAGCGGGCCGAGACCGTCTGCGCCCACCTGCAAAATGTCTCTCGCGTAGAGCGGCAGCATCGCCGTCACGCCGCCAAGCAGAACCGCGAACAGGTCGAGCGTGATCGCTCCCAGCACCAGCCGGTTGCGCCGGACATAGGACAATCCATCCACCATCTGTTGCCAGGGGCTGCCCGGTTTGAGCGGCGCCCGGTTGAGCGGCGGGATGGTGAACAGGCACAGCGCCGACACGCCAAATAGTGCCGCGCTGAACGCATAGGGCAGATCGGGCATTACATCGTAGAGGATTCCGCCCAGCGCGGGGCCGACGATCGCTCCGGCCTGCCACGCGGTGGAGCTCAAGGCGATGGCGTTGGGCAGGATTTCCCTCGGCACCAGGTTGGGCGCCATCGCGCCCAGCGCCGGGCCTGCAAAGGCGCGCGCCACGCCGAGCAATGCGGCAACTCCGAACAGGATCGGCAGGCTGATGAACCCGCCCCAGTTCGCGCCGAACAGGACCAGCGCGCAGAACATCTCTAGCAGGATGACGGCGCGGGCGATGTATCGCCGGTCGAGCCGGTCGGCCGCCCAGCCGCTGATCGGGGTCAGGACGAACAGCGGGACGAACTGGACAAGGCCGATCAACCCCAGCTGGAACGCCGCCTCGCGGATATCCATCGTCTCGCGGGCGATGTCGTAGACCTGCCAGCCGATGACGATGACCATCGCCATCTGGGCCATCGTCGTGGAGAGGCGGGCGACCCAGAAGGCGCGGAAAGCGGGGATTCTTAGCGGCGCGGGGACGAATGCCATGGCCCGCGCGGTAGCGACGCCGCCGACGCGGCGCAACTCATGCTAACTGGAGGTCGGTGCGCTTAGGCTTCCTGCGGCATCGGGATGGCGCTGCGCCTGTCGCTGGCGGTTCCGAGATTTGCCCCCAGGAAGGCGCAAACATCCTCGATCAGCCGCTCCTTGTCCGTCGCGAACAGGCCGTGGGCGCTGCCATCATATTCGATCAGCTTTGCGCCCGGCACCTGATCGGCGACGACCCGGCCGGTGGCGTCGATCGGTACGGTCTTGTCCGCCGTCCCGTGAATGACGAGCGTTGGGACGGCGAAGCTCTTGAGGTCAGGCCGGAAGTCGGTGCTGGCAAAGGCCTTCGCCGCGCCCAGCGTGGATCGTTGACCAGCCATCATCGCCTGCCGCCAGAAATCGTCGAGGACGCCCTGGCTCACCGGCCGGTCGATGAAGCCCTGGCCGAAGAAATCCTTGGCGAAGCTGGTCATGAAGCCCGCGCGATCCTTCTTCATTCCGTCGGTCATCTGGTCGAAGATCGCTTGCGGCACGCCGTTTGGATTGTCGTCGGTCTGGAGCATGTAGGGCACGATCGAGCTGATCAGCACCGCCGCCGAAACCCGGTCCTTCCCCTGTTTCGTCAGAAAGCGAGCAACCTCACCGCCGCCCATGGAAAAGCCGACCAGCGAGACCGGCTCGGCGATCCCGCAATGTTCGAGGACCGCCGCAATGTCGTCGGCATAGGTGTCATAGTCGTGCCCGTTCCAGGGCTGGTCGGACCGCCCGAACCCGCGCCGGTCGGGGATGATGGCGCGGAAGCCGCGCTCGGCCAGCGCGATTCCAAGGTCATCGAAAGTGTCGCCGGAAAGCGGCCAGCCGTGGATGAGGACGACCGGACGGCCTTCTCCCCAGTCCTTGTGGTACAGCATCGTTCCGTCTTTTGCCTTGGCATAGGGCATGGCCGCTCTCCTGCTTGGGTGAACCTAGGAAACGGTTTGCGGGGCGCTCCGTTGCTCGCCCTGTCCCTTCCGATTGCTCGTTCGAGCATATGCGCCGGTTTTGACTTGCGTTCTTGCTTCGTTCCGGTAGCTTCGCACCACGATGGCGAAGCTCAAGACGCGATATGTGTGCCAGGCCTGCGGGTCGGAAACCCAGCGATGGCAGGGGCAATGTCCCGATTGCTCCGAATGGAACACGCTGGTGCAGGAGGCGGCGGCGAACGTCACCGTTTTCGCGGCCAAGCATAATCTTCAGGGAGGCGGGCGCTCGATCGAGCTGGTCGGGCTCGATGCGGCGGTTGCGCTGCCGGACCGGATGCAGACGGGCATTGCCGAGTTCGACCGGGCGGTCGGCGGCGGGATCGTGCCGGGATCGGCGATGCTGCTGGGTGGCGATCCGGGGATCGGCAAGTCGACGTTGTTGCTGCAGGTCGCGGCCAAGCTCGCCTCGTCGGGCCGCGAGGTCGTCTACGTCTCGGGCGAGGAAGCGGCGGACCAAGTCCGGCTGCGTGCCATTCGACTGGGCCTTGGCGGAGCGCCGGTGCGGCTGGCGGCGGCGACGTCGGTGCGCGATATTTTGACGACGGTGGGGCAGGGCGCGCCGCCCGCGCTGCTGGTCATCGATTCCATCCAGACGATGCACAGCGATCTAATCGAAGGGGCGCCCGGCACGGTCAGCCAGGTCCGCGCCTCGGCGCAGGAGCTGGTCCGCTTCGCCAAGGAACGCGGCACCGCGGTCGTGCTGGTCGGCCATGTCACCAAGGATGGCACCATCGCCGGTCCGCGCGTGCTCGAACATATGGTCGACACGGTGCTCGGCTTCGAAGGCGAGCGCAGCCACCAGTACCGAATCCTCCGCGCCGCCAAGAACCGCTTCGGCGGCACCGACGAGATCGGCGTGTTCGCGATGGAAGGGGCGGGGCTGGCCGAGGTGCCCAACCCGTCGGCTCTGTTCCTTACGCAGCGCGGCGAGCCGGTCAGCGGGACGAGCGTGTTCCCGGCGCTTGAGGGGACGCGGCCGGTACTGGTCGAAATCCAGGCGCTGGTGGTGCGTCTCGCCAGCGGCGCGACGCCTCGACGCTCGGCGGTCGGCTGGGACAGCGGGCGGCTGGCGATGATCCTGGCGGTGCTGGAGGCGCGATGCGGAATCAACTTTGCGACGGCGGAAGTCTATCTGAACGTGGCGGGCGGTTATAAGCTGACCGATCCGGCGGCGGACCTGGCGGTGGCGGCGGCCTTGGTGTCGGCCTTGTCGGAACGGCCGGTTCCGCAGGACGCGGTGGTGATGGGCGAAATCGCATTGTCGGGCGAGGTGCGGCCGGTGGCCCACGCCGCCCTGCGCCTCAAGGAATCCGCCAAGCTCGGCTTCGAACGCGGCTGGGCGCCGAAGGGCACGGACGGGCCGAAGGGCATGGGATTGTCCAGCTCCGGAAAGCTGCGGGAATTGGTCGACCAGATTTTGACACGCTAGCTTTCGCGCCAGATGCGTCCCGTGCGCCAGATTTCGCTGCACTCCTTGATTGGTGCGGCCTTGCCTACCGCGGCCCCGGACGTGAGCGGATCGATCCTGAGGCGAGCCGCCGATTGTTCGATTGATTGCGCCTGGGCCTGCAGCCGGCGCAGTTGCGATCGAATCTGCACCCCGATGTCGCGTACGGTTGCCCGATCTGCCGCCGAAGACGGCCCGAGATCGGGGTCCATCAGCGCAAACCTGTCCCAATCCCGCCGGACATTGCGATAGATTTCCACGATCATCGTGCTTGCAGAGGAAGTGCTTCCATAAGTGTCCACAATGGCGACCGGATATTGGCTGCGAAAGGCACGGTCGATGTCCGGAGATATCGGTCCAATCGTGTATCCGATCACCTCCGGGAGTTTCAGTTCGTCCGGGTTAAGGCCTTCCTCGGACGATGCCTTGCGGATTATTCCTTCAACCCGCCCTTCAAGGCAGGGAGCCGCGGCCATCCACACTCGCGCGTTTTGACGTGCCCTTCCAATCTCGTAGCGAATTCGCTCGTTTTCCGCTCGGACCGCGCCGCGCTCGGACCGATCGCTGACCCAATTGGCGAGTGCCTGTGCAGTGAGCACGCCAGCGACGACGACCATGAATTCAAAAGCGAAGAGGCGTGCCAGCCGGCCGCCGGATCCTTCGTGCCACCAATGGCGAACCGACTGGAACATGCCCCCTCCCGGCTTGCGGCGTGACGATAGCGATTTTCGAACCGCGCGAAAGGCCGTTGTCCCCACTTCCCCAGCGCCGCCGCCTCGGCTAGCGCTTCACGCTATATGACCGCGCTCGATATCTTCGTCATTCTCCTCCTCGGCGGGGCTGCGCTGATCGGGTTCGTGCGCGGGTTCACGCATGAGGTGCTGTCGCTTTTGGCCTGGATTGCGGGCATCGCGGCGCTGAAGCTGTTTCACACGCCGTTGCAGGAGCGGCTGGCCGACAGTGTCGGTACCGAGGCGGGGGCGAGCGTGGTCGCTTTCGCCCTGCTGTTCCTCCCCGCCTATATCGCGGTGAAGCTGTTCGCCCGGGCGGTAGGCGGGAAGGCGCGGCGGTCGGTGCTCGGGCCGGTCGACCGGCTGCTGGGCGGCGGGTTCGGCCTGCTTAAGGGGCTGATGGGCGCGACGCTCTTCTTCCTGCTCGCCAATCTTGCGACCGACATGGTCTATGGCGGCGACGCCGACCGGCCCGAATGGATGACGGAGAGCCGCACCTATCCGCTCCTCAATGCCACGGGCCGCGCTGTGGTCGACTGGGTCGAAACCCGGCGTCATCCGGAGAACGCGAAGTGATCCGCCTCCACGATACGATGACGCGGGAGAAGCGGCCGTTCGTCCCGCTCAACCCGCAGCGGATCACAATGTATGTCTGCGGTCCCACCGTTTACGGCCGCGCGCATATCGGCAACGCCCGCCCGGCCGTGATTTTCGACCTGCTTCGCCGCGTGCTGGAGCATGAGTATCCCCAGGCGCAGGTGGTCTACGCGCGCAACGTCACCGACGTCGACGACAAGATCATCGCCTCAGCGGCCGAGGAAGGCGTCGACGTCTCGGTGATCACCGAGCGCTACGAGCGTTTCTACCTGGAGGACATGGGCGCGCTGGGCGTCCGGCCGCCGACCATCGCGCCCCATGCGACGCAGGAAATCCTGCCGATGATCGCGATGATTGCGGAGTTGGTTGCCAAGGGCCATGCTTATGAGGCCGAAGGCCATGTGCTGTTCAGCGTGGCGAGCGACCCCGGCTATGGCGAACTGAGCCGCCGCGACCGCGAGGCGATGATCGCCGGCGCCCGCGTCGAGGTGGCGCCCTACAAGCGCGACCCGGCCGACTTCGTATTGTGGAAGCCGAGCGCGGACGATGTGGTCGGGTGGGACAGTCCCTGGGGACGCGGGCGGCCGGGCTGGCACATCGAGTGCTCGGCGATGATCCGCGCGCACCTGGGCAAAACGATCGACATTCACGGCGGCGGGCTGGACCTCATTTTCCCGCATCACGAGAATGAAATGGCGCAAAGCCGTTGCGCCCACGGCGGCCTGCCGCTGGCGCGCTACTGGGTTCACAACGGCTTCGTCGACATGGGCGCGGAGAAGATGTCGAAGTCGCTCGGCAATATCGTGACGCCCGAGGAGCTTCTGAAGAAGCACAGGGGCGAAACGCTGCGGCTTGCCCTGCTGTCGGCGCACTATCGCCAGCCGCTCCCCTGGACCGAAGCGCTGATCGCGCAGAGCAAGGCGACCTTGGACGGCCTTTATCGCAAGGCCG
>CAMPIY010000051.1 GCA_946886645.1 uncultured Sphingomonas sp. | reverse complement strand
GATGGAGATCATCCGCCTCGAGGGCTACACCGAGGACGAGAAGGTCGAGATCGCCAAGCGCCACCTGATCCCCAAGCAGATCGAGGCGCACGGCTTGAAGGACGGCGAGCTGGAGTTCACCGACGAAGGCCTTCGTTCGATGATCCGCCATTATACGCGTGAGGCGGGCGTCCGCACGCTGGAGCGCGAACTGGCCAAGGTGGCCCGCAAGTCGCTTCGTCAGATTCTTGAGGGCAAGACAGAGAAAGTCTCGCTAACCCCCGAAAACACTGATGAATTCCTTGGCGTTCGCCGGTTCCGCTACGGCGTCGGCGAGGAAGAGGACCAGATTGGCGCGGTCACCGGGCTCGCCTGGACCGAGGTGGGCGGTGAGCTGCTGACGATCGAGGCGGTCACCGTCCCAGGCAAGGGTCAGATCAAGACGACCGGCAAGCTCGGCGAGGTCATGACCGAATCCATCGCCACCGCGATGAGCTTCGTGAAGGCCCGCTCGCCAAGCTATGGCGTGAAGCCTTCGATCTTCGCCAAGAAAGACATCCACGTCCACTTGCCCGAGGGCGCGGTCCCGAAGGACGGTCCCTCGGCGGGCATCGGCATGGTGACGGCGATGATTTCAACCCTGACCGCCATTCCGGTGCGCCGAGACATCGCCATGACGGGCGAAGTCACGCTCAGGGGCAGGGTGCTTCCGATCGGCGGGCTCAAGGAGAAGCTGCTGGCGGCCCTACGCGGCGGGATTCAGACCGTTCTGATCCCGGCCGAAAACGAGAAGGATCTGGCGGAAATCCCGGCGTCCGTGAAGGAAGCGCTGGAGATCATCCCTGTCGCCCACGTCGACGAGGTGCTGGCCCGTGCGCTCGCCCAGCCGATCAGCCCGATCGAGTGGACGGAGGCCGACGAACAGGCCACCGATCCCATCGTTCATCCAGTCGTTGGTGGGGAAGGGACGGCCGTTCGTCACTAAGCCCTTTGACTTGATGACCAAAAATTGGCTTTAAAGGGCTGTTTCTAAATGACCGCGAGTCACGCGGCGGCCATCCGGGAGCATAAAAGCATGAACAAGCAGGAACTCATCGGCCATGTCGCCGACCGCGCCGGACTTTCGCGCAATGACGCCAGCCGGGCTGTCGAGACGATGCTCGAGGTCATTACTTCGACGCTGAAGCGTGGCGATGAAGTTCGTCTTGTCGGCTTCGGCAATTTCTCGGTGACTCGGCGCAAGGCGTCGACCGGGCGTAATCCGCGCACCGGCGAGCCGATGCAGATCAAGGCGACGTCCCAGCCGAAATTCCGCCCGGGCAAGGTGCTCAAGGACGCGGTTCAATAAGGACTTTCGCAAGGCTGGACAGGGTCGGCGCGCTCGCCTAATTGCGCCCGACCCAAGGCATGGGCGCGTAGCTCAGCGGTAGAGCACACCCTTCACACGGGTGGGGTCACAGGTTCAATCCCTGTCGCGCCCACCAGCCTTCGCCCCTAGGGGCTTCGGCTGGTGAACCATGCCACGACTGAGGGGGCGAAGGCTGCGCGCCGAAGCCTTGGCGAAGGCGGGCTGAGCGCTACTGCAAATATCCCGGCTGGAAGCTCGCCACACGGCGCAATTCATTCCAATCGCTGAAGATGATCTCGCGTCCGCGGCGCTTGATCAGTCCTTGGCGCTCCAGGTCCGCGAAGACGCGATTGACGTTGACCGACGTTTGGCCGGTAATGTCGGCGATCTGCTGCTGGGTGAAGGGATTGACCATTCCGTCCTTGGACGCGTCAATCCCGCTCCGTTCCGCGGTTTCGCAAAGCAAATGCGCGACGCGGGCGGTGGAATCGCGGCGGCCGGTGTTGACCAGCCATTCGTAGCCGATCGAATTGTGCCGCTGGATCAGCTTCCAGAAGAAGCGCGCCAGCTCCGGATTGGCTTCGACGATCGGGTCGAAATCCTCGGCCTTGCCGATCATCACTTCGCTTTTGACGATCGCCTGGATGCCATATTCCGCGCTTCCTTCGCGCGGCAGGATTCCGTCGCCCGGAAATCTCAGAGCGACGATTTGCCGCCGGCCGCTGCCGTCGGTCTTGAACTTGGACAGGAGGCCGGAGCGGACGAACATGACTTCATCGCGGGCAACGCCGGGTTCGCGGAAGGGACGGCGCGGTTCGACCTGCACGGTCTTGTGCGGCATCTCGACCAGGACATTGGCGAGCCGCTCTTCAAGGCCGGCGTGCGTAAGCCGATCACGCAGGCTCACAACGGTATCCGCCGTCGGGCGTACCCGTCGAATCGTCATTGTCATCTCCCCGCCACACGAAATGCGCCGGGCATTGCTGCTGCGCAAGCTTAATAATCCAGGCGGTCAACCGCCTTTAATAAAATATAGTCTAGTTTCCAGCGAGTTGAAGCCTCAATCGCTCGAAAACCGGAGCGGGGAGATCTTTGCCGGATTTGAGGTCGGGCGGGCCCGGCCAGCCCATGTCCTCGACCGTGACGGATTCGAACGTCCGGGGGGCCTCGTAGCGGGGGAAAATGTGGAAGTGAACATGGGGATCCACCATCATCAGCATGAGATAGTTGATCCGGTCATAAGCGACGGCTTCGGAAAGGAGCTGTTCGACATAGGCCGTCACGGGCGCCAGCTCCGCATGAGCGGCCGGCGGTAAATCCCCAAAGGCCGTGGCGTCGCTCTTGGCAGCAAGTATGAGAGAGCCCAGGGTCACTTGGGCGGGCCGCAACAGGACAACCCAATATTCGAAATCGCGCACGAGAGTGTCGGGATAGCCGAACTTCTCCATCGTCGCGTTCATTGCCGGTGACCTCGCTTGCCAATCAGGGGCTGCGACCTTAAGGAGCCGACGCGTCCCTTCCAAGGCGCTTCACGGCGATCGTAGCTCAGTTGGTTAGAGCATCGGTTTGTGGTACCGAGGGTCGCGGGTTCAAGTCCCGTCGATCGCCCCATTTTTCCTCGATTTACAGGCGGTTAGGCGAGCGATGAATACCCCTTGGGGCTACCCCGATTTCGACGCGCATGAAGGTCTTTATTTCGTCACGGATGAAAAGAGCGGGCTTCGCGCGATCATCGCGATGCACTCGACCCATCTCGGCCCCGCGGCGGGCGGGACTCGCTTTTGGCACTATGCCGAGGATTCGGAAGCGCTGACCGACGCGCTGCGCCTCTCGCGCGGCATGAGCTACAAGAATTCGATGGCCGGATTGCCGCTGGGCGGCGGCAAGGCGGTAATCCTGGCCGACAAGGATCGCACCAAGACGCCGGAAATGCTCTCGGCGTTCGGGCGGGCGGTGCAATCGCTCGGCGGAAAATATGTCACGGCGGAGGACGTCGGCATTTCGGTCGCCGACATCACGCAGATTTCCACCGAGACGAAGTTCATCGCCGGTCTTCCGGTCGAGGGCGGCGCGGTTGGCGGCGATCCCGGGCCTCACACGGCGCTCGGCGTCTTCCTGGGTATAAAGGCCGCGGTGAAGCGGGCGCTCAACAAGGACAGCCTCGCTGGTCTTCATATCGCGATGCAGGGCGCGGGAAGCGTCGCTAGCGGCGTGTGCCGTCATGCCGCCGCCGAGGGCGCGAAGTTGTCGATCGCCGACGTGGATGCGGCCCGGGCGGAAAAGCTTGCGGCAGAAACCGGCGGAACGGTCGTTGCACCCGGCGAACTCCTGTCGCTTGAAGCGGATGTCGTCAGTCCGTGCGCGCTCGGCGCGATCCTTACCGAGGAGAGCATTGCCGCGCTTCGCACTCCGATCGTCGCGGGCGCCGCGAACAACCAGCTTGCGACGCCGGCGGACGGCGAGCGGCTTCAGGCGCGCGGGATTCTCTATGCGCCCGATTATGTCATCAACGCGGGCGGGATCATCAACGTGTCGACTGAATATCTGGGCGATGGCGGGCCTGACCTCGTCCGTTCGCGGATCGAAGCGATCCCGGGCCGGCTTGAGCAGATCTGGTCGGAAAGCGTCGCCACCGGCCACAATCCCGCCGCCGTCGCGGACGAGATGGCACAGAAGCTGATCGGGCGCGGCTGATTGAAGGAAGGAAAGCGGTCGGCTAGGGGGCAGGGCCAGCTATCATGCACGGTTACGCCAACCCCGCCCGCTTCCTGAAGATCGCCCGGCCCGCCACCGGTTGGCTGTTGGGCGTGGGTGTGTTGCTGGTGCTGGCCGGAACCTATGGCGGGCTTGCCGTGACGCCGCCCGATTATCTGCAGGGCGAGACCGTTCGCATCCTCTACATTCACGTGCCGTCGGCCTGGCTCGGAATGGCTGGTTGGGCATCCATCGCGGCGTCGTCGATCAGCCAGATTGTCTGGCGCCATCCGCTCGCGGCAGTCGCGGGCAGGGCTCTGGCACCCGTCGGCGCAACCTTCGCCGCGCTGTGCTTGGCCACCGGTTCCATCTGGGGACGTCCGACCTGGGGCACCTGGTGGGAATGGGATGGCCGGCTGACCTCGATGCTGATCCTCTTCTTCCTCTACCTCGGCTACATCGCGCTCGCATCGGCCGAGCGGGAGCGGGGCGGGGACGGGCGCATGGCCGCGCTGTTTGGGCTGGTCGGCGCGATCAACCTGCCGATCATCCATTATTCGGTCCTGTGGTGGCGGACGTTGCATCAGGGCCAGTCGATCAGCGTGTCAGGCGGATCGTCGATCGCGCCGGAGCTGTTGTGGCCGCTGCCGCTGACCATGGTCGGTTTCACCGCCGTCTTCGCCGCCGTCACCTTGATGCGGATGCGCACGGAGCTTGCGCGGACGAAGCTGGAAGCGCGCCTGCGCCGGAGCGCGGCCGAATGAACCAGTGGGCTTTCGTCATTGCCGCCTATCTGCTGGTCGCCCTCGCCATGGCGGGGCTGATCAGCCTGTCCTATCTGGCGATGCGCCGCGCCGAGGCTGACGCCGAAGCGGCGAAGCGCCGATGATGGTCCGGCCCAAGCATCAGCGGCTGGTGCTGATCGTCCTTGCTGTCGCCGCGCTTCTCGGAGCGGTGCTGCTCGCCATGTGGGGCTTGCAGGATCGGGCGGCCTATTTCGTCACGCCGTCCGATATCGCGGCGGGAAGGACCACACCCGACAAGGCGATGCGGCTTGGCGGGATGGTCGAGAAGGGGTCGCTGAAGCGCGATCCCGACGGCCTCACCATTCGTTTCACGGTCAGCGACACGAATGCGGAAACGCCGGTCGTCTATCGCGGTATCACGCCGGACCTGTTCCGCGAGGGTAGCGGGGTGGTGGCGGAAGGCCGGTTGGATCCCAACGGCCTGTTCGTCGCCGACAATATCCTCGCCAAGCATGACGAACGCTACATGCCGCCGCAGATCGAGAACGAGGTCGCCGCGAAGTGATCGCCGAAGCCGGTCTCGCCGCGCTGTGGCTGGCCGCCGCGCTGGCCGCCCTGCAGCTGGCGCTGGCTTGCGGATTGGGAGGCGAGGAGGGGCGGGCCATCCGGACCGTTCGGGCCGTTGCAATCGGGCAGGGGCTGCTGACCGCCATTGCCTTCGCCGCGCTGATCCTCCTCTTTCTCCGCAGCGACATGAGCGTCCTGCTGGTCGCAGAGAACAGCCACAGCCAGAAGCCGTGGATCTACAAGTTCGCGGGGGCATGGGGAAACCATGAGGGCTCGATGCTCCTTTGGGTCATGGTGCTGGCACTTGCGGGGGCGGTTCTCGCCATCTTCGAACGCCGCCTCGATGAACGAACATTGGGTGCGAGCCTCGGCGCGCAAGCCGCTCTGGCATTGGGGTTTTTCGCCTTCCTTCTGGTGGCGTCCAACCCCTTCGAGCGATTGAACCCCGCGCCGCTGGACGGACGAGGTCTGAACCCGCTCCTTCAGGACCCCGGCCTCGCCTTCCACCCGCCGACGCTCTACCTCGGCTATGTCGGGCTCTCGGTCGCGTTCAGCATCGCGGTCGGCGGACTGATCCGGCGGGAGGTCGGCCCTGCAATCGCTCGAGCGATGCGGCCGTGGGTGCTGGCGGCGTGGATCATGCTGACGCTGGGAATCACCGCCGGCAGCTACTGGGCCTATTATGAGCTCGGCTGGGGCGGTTGGTGGTTCTGGGACCCGGTCGAGAACGCCTCGCTCATGCCGTGGCTCGCCGCAACCGCCTTGCTGCATAGCGTAAACGTTCTCGCTGCCCGCGGCGGCCTCCGCGCCTGGACGATGATGCTGGCGCTGGTCGCCTTCTCCATGTCTATGGTCGGCACTTTCCTGGTTAGGTCGGGCATATTGACCTCGGTCCACGCCTTCGCGGTCGATCCGACGCGTGGCAGCTTCATCCTCGCCCTGCTAACCCTCTACATCGGCGGAGCGCTAACGCTGTTCGCGCTGCGCATCGCGACAGTGAAGGAAGGTTCGCCGTTCGAGATCGTGAGCAGGGAAGGCGGGCTGGTCGCCAATAACCTGCTGCTGTCCGTAATCCTTGGGATCGTCTTCGTCGGCACGCTCTACCCGCTGATCGCCGAGGCTCTGTCGGGCGAGAAACTCTCCGTCGGTCCGCCTTATTTCAACTCGGTCGCAAGCCCGCTGGCGCTCACGCTTGCCGCCCTGATGTTCATCGCGCCCCAATTGAGATGGCGGCGGGACGCGGCGCCAATCCTGCCGCGCCTGGCTCCAGGGCTACTTGTCGCGATTGCCGTCCTCGTGGCGACTTTCATCCTTGCGCCGCACATCGGCCTGTTGCCGCGCCTGGGCCTCGCCATCGGAGCGGGGCTTTTGCCGGCCAGCGTGCAGCCATTGTTCGGGCGATCGCTTCGACGGACGCCGCTGGCCGTTTGGGGAATGGCCTTGGCGCATCTTGGCGTGGCCGTCGCCATCATCGGCATGGCGTCGGACAGCGCCTTCACGCGGGAAAAGCTGACCGCCGCATCGCCGGGCGACAGCGTCTCGGTCGGGCCGTGGCTGGTCGAATTCCGTGACGTGAAACCGGCGGTGGGCGCCAACTGGACGGCGCTGGAAGCCGAACTTCGGGCCTCGCGCGGTTCCGGCGTGACTATCCTGAAGCCCCAAAGCCGCTTCTTCGCGGAACCGCCGACGACGACCAACGAAGCCGCGATCGATACCAGCTGGAACGGCCAGCTCTACGCCGTGCTCGGCGAACGGGATGAGCAGGGCCGCTGGCAGCTGCGGCTGTGGTGGAAGCCATTCGTCACGCTCATCTGGCTAGGCGGCATCCTCATTGCTCTGGGAGGCGCGTTGGCCCTGGTCGGCCGCCTGGTCCGCGAAAGGCGCCAGCGCCGCAACGTCGAGGAGGCGTTCGCATGAGCCGCGCCTTCCGCTTCGTGCCGCTTCTGGTCCTTCTGGCCTTTGTCGGGTTCGTCGCCTGGCGCCTGGCGGTCCCAAACGACGAGAAGATTCGCTCGCGCCTGACCGGACAGCCTGTGCCAACCTTCGCCCTCGCACCGGCGACGGAAGGCATCGCGGGCCTGTCATCAAAGGACCTCGCGACAGGCCAGCCGCGCCTTCTCAATGTGTTCGCCAGCTGGTGCGTCCCCTGCATCGCAGAGGCGCCGCTGCTCGACGAGCTGAAGCGGCAGGGTGTTCCGATCGATGCGATTGCCGTTCGCGACCGGCCGGACGACGTGGCCGCCTTCCTTAGCCGGCACGGCAATCCGTTCGAGCGGATCGGCTCCGACCCCGAAAGCCGGGTGCAGCTTTCGCTTGGCTCTTCCGGAGTGCCCGAAACCTTCATCGTCGATGGTAAGGGGATCATCCGCTACCAGCATATGGGGCCGATCGAGCCGACCGATGTCCAAGACATCCGGCGCGAATGGGAGCGGGCACGATGAAGCGTTGGCTGATCGTCCTCGCGCTGCTGGCTACGCCTGCCATCGCCGATAGCGACCTGCCGGCGGCGCGTTACGCCAACGAACAGCTGTCTGATCCCCGCCAAGAGGCGCAGGCGAAGGCCCTGATGGAGGAGCTCCGCTGCCTGGTCTGCCAGGGGCAGTCGATCGCCGACAGCGACGCCGAGCTGGCCGGCGATATGCGCGCAATGGTGCGCGAGCGGATCGCCGCCGGTGAAAGGCCGGCCGACGTCCGCGCCTGGCTGGTCAGCCGCTATGGCGATTGGGTCAGCTATCGCCCGCCGATAGAGCCGATGACCTGGCCGCTTTGGGCCGCGCCGCTATTGCTCCTCGCCATCGGGGCGTTCCTGCTGCGCCATCGGTTCAGGAGGCGGCGCTGATGGGTTTCGCCTGGCTCGCCCTGCTCGCCGTGGTGACGCTCGCCCTGCTATGGCTGCTGCGAATTCGCGGCTCGCTGCTGACCCTTGCCGCCGCCGCGGTCGTGTTCGGGTGCGCGGGATACGCGCTCCAGGGTCGTCCCGATCTCCCCGGAACCCCCCGCATCGCCGGCGAACGAAATGCGCCGATGCCGCTGGCCGAAGCGCGCCACGCGCTCACGGGTCAGTTCGATTATGCCGATGCATGGCTCAACATGGCGGACGCCCTTGCGTCGCGTGGGCGGACCGAAGACGCCGCGAAGCTGCTGCAGACACAGGTCGCGCGGCATCCGGGCGATTACAAGCTGTGGATTGGGCTGGGCAATGCGCTGTCCGACCATGCCCGGATGCTAAGCCCCGCCGCTCGCATGGCCTATGAACGCGCGGCCGAGCTCGCGCCCGGTCATCCCGCGCCGTTGTTCTTCCTTGGCCTGGCCGAGGCCCGCTCCGGCAATCCGAAGGAGGCGGCGCGGCTATGGCGCGAGATTCTCGCCAATGCTCCCGCTGACGCCAGCTGGCGGCCGCTCGTCGAGAACGGCCTGCTGGCGATCGAACAGCCTCAGGCCGGTTCGTAAGGAAGGCCCAGCGCTTCCGCGACCGGCTGGTTGCGGATCTTCCCGCCCGACACGTTAAGGCCGGCCGCCAGGTGCGGATCCGCGGCCATCGCCTTTTCCGGGCCAAGGTCGGCCAGCTTCAGCGCGAACGGCAGGGTCGCGTTGTTAAGCGCGAAGGTCGATGTCCGCGCCACCGCGCCCGGCATGTTCGCTACGCAATAATGGATCACGCCGTCCACTTCGAAAACCGGATCCTGGTGGGTCGTGGCGTGCGAAGTTTCGAAGCAGCCGCCCTGGTCGATCGCGATGTCGACCAGCACGGAACCGCGCTTCATCGTCTTCAGCATCTGGCGAGTGACGAGCTTCGGCGCCGCCGCGCCGGGAACCAGCACCGCGCCGATGACCAGCTCCGATTCCTGCACCGCCTGCGCAATCGCGGCCTTCGAGGCGAAAGCCGTCTTGATCTGGCTGGAGAAGAACATGTCGAGCTCGGCCAGCCGGTCGTTGTTGATGTCGTAGATGGTGACGTCGGCCCGCATCCCGGTCGCCATCTGCGCCGCGTTGACCCCCGCGACGCCGCCACCGAGAATCGCCACCTTGGCGGGAGCCACGCCCGGGACTCCGCCCAGCAGCACGCCGCGGCCGCCCGGTTCCTTCTCGAGATAATGGGCGCCGACGTGGACCGACATGCGGCCGGC
>CAMPIY010000050.1 GCA_946886645.1 uncultured Sphingomonas sp. | reverse complement strand
ATTTCCTCGCCGGTCGCGATCAGTCCCTTGAACACCTCGGCAAAGACCCGGTCGAAGCGGTCGAGCTGGCTCTCGTCATGAACGAAGGTCGCGCGGGCGAGATAGTAAAATTGCTCCGGATCCGACCCGATCACGTCGGCATCCAGCGCCTCAAGGAGCAGGAGATGCTCCTTCAAGGAAGCGGGAATCCCGCCCCTGCGCAGCGCTTCGACGAACCCAATGAACATGCAACCCCTTTGCCGTGGTTAACCCCGCTTTAGCAAATGCCGTCTAATCCAGTGCCAGTTCGTTTCAGGGGAAGTGCGTTCGATGGCCACGCTCGGCATTGAAGAAATTACCGAAAACGCGATTCGCGCGGTGGCGCGGGACTGCGGTTCCTTGTCGATCGAGTGCAGCGACGTCGCCGGCTATGTCGAAGGCGTCGCCGAGCGGATCGTGGAACATCAGAAAGTGCTGGACGCGCTGGAGGAAGTCACCACACGTCTTCTTGCTGACCAGGCCCGCGTCAGCGATTCGACCGACGAAGCGCGCCTCCTGTCCGAACAGGCCCGTACCAAGCTTGAGGCGGGTCGCGAGGCAATCGACGGCACCATCGCCGGCTTCAAGGGGCTGACCGAACTGGTGGTTCAGCTGGGCGAACGGATGGCGGGCTTCGCAACCGCGATGAACCAGGTTCAGACCGTCTCCTCGACGATTGAGACCATCGCCCGCAAGACCAACATGCTGGCGCTCAATGCCACCATCGAGGCTGCTCGCGCAGGCGACGCCGGCCGCAGCTTCGCGGTCGTCGCCGCCGAAGTGAAGAAGCTGGCGCACGACACCCGGTCCGCGACCAGCCAGATCGCCTCGACCATCGGCGAACTGACCCGCGAGGCGAGCGCCGTCACCTCCGAGATCAAGACCGGCGTCGAGCGCAGCCGCGCCGCGCAGAACGGATTTGGGCAGATCAGCGACACGGTCAAGGAAGTGACCGAAATCGTGTCGATGGTCGACCGGCAGACCGAGGGCATCGCCCATTCGACTAGCCTTATCCAGACAAGCGTCGACCGGGTGAAGGCCGGACTTTCCGACTTCGCCGGCGACTCCCGCGAAAATGGCGGGCAGCTGGTCAAGGCGCAGAAGCGCCTGAGCCACCTCGAAATGCTGTCGAACAATATGCTCGACACGCTCGCCAATTCGGGCGCGGAGATCGACGATACGCCGATGATCCTGCACGCCCAGGAAGCGATGCGCGCGATCATGACGGCGGTGGAGCAGGGCATCGACCGCGGCGACATCACGCTCGAAGACGTGCTCGACCGCGACTATGTGCTGATCGAAGGATCGAACCCGCCGCAGTACAACAATGGCTTCGCGGACTTTGCCGACGCGCATGTCCGGCCCATCCTGGATCGGTTCAAGGCGAAGGAGCCCAAGATCATCGGATCGGCCATCACCAACCTCGATGGCTATCTGCCGACGCACCTCAGCGAGCGTTGCCATACGCCGGGGCCGGACCCGGTGTGGAACGACGAGCATTGCCGCAACAAGCGCATCTTTATGGATGAGACGACCCGCAAGGCCTGCGAAAGCGACAAGCCGGCGACGCTCGCCACCTATCGGATGGAGCTGGGCGACAAATATATCCCGGTGAAGAACGTCTTCGTGCCGCTGTTCTTCAAGGGCCGCCGCTGGGGCAATTTCGAACTCGCCTACCGCGACGAATGATGAAGCTCAAAGCCACGCCGTAAAGGTGAGCGCCGACTTTATTCTCCGGCCGCACAGCCTTCCTTGGTCAAGCTGCAGTCGATAGTTTGTCGTGAAGTCTTCCCATCCGACTCTGCCATCGCCACCAGCGGAATTGACGGGCCGCGATTGAAAATGGCCTCCAACTGGCCGGCGCTGGGGATCTGATCGAAGGTGCCTGCAATCACAGCAGATCCGATTGCATTGCGGACGGCATAGAAACGCTGCGGTCCTTTCTGCAAAGCCGTTATCTCAACGATGATGCCCGCATCACCATAAAGCTGGAATACTGCGGGCCGCATAATCGGACCACCGTCTTCCATGGTGATGAAGGTCATGCGGGGGTGTCCGTTAAAGCTGTCGTTGCTGATCAGGCAAAGCCTATTTGGTACCCGGCCAATTGCCTCTTTCACCGAATGGCCCTTGTCATCATGAATGACGCCATCAGCCAACGCTGCTAGCGTCGCAACCTCGGCAGTGGCCGGTTTTGCCATCCCGGCTGACTTCATTGGCAACTGCTGACCGCAAGATTCGACATTGATTACACGGGCTTCAACCGGCTCGCTTCCCTTGTCGAACGATGCTTCGGCGGCCAGCACATCGATAGCCCGCTCAGCATCGTCCTCGCGACCTGCTTTTGCGCTAACTCGCAGGACGATCATCCAAGGCCCCGCTTGAATGAACATGGCATAAGATGTCGGCAACTCAGGTAAGAAGTTGGCGTAGGCGATTTTTCGTCCGGCGTTTTTGATTCCGTCGATGTCCACCAACCCGTCGAATGTCTGACGAACTTTGTCTCCTCTACGAACAATTGCCTCGTTGGTGGCAAGCTAGGCCAAACCATTATCGGGGAGGGTGGGGCGGTAAAGGAAAACGGTTCCAACTATGCCGCCATCCTCGGAGGCATACTGCGCATTTAGATCCAGTTCGTTGCTATCGTTTTTACCGGCGGACAAAAATCGAAGAACACCCGCTTGGATCGGGAATGTGATGCCGGCGCGCTCGGAACGCACGCCGGCTGCTCCTGTTTTCCAGGTCGCAGTTTCTTTGAGGTCCGTAATCGGTGCAGCGTGCATCGGTGCTGCAAAGGTCACGGTAGCTAAAGCCGCCGCTATTCCGGCAAATCGATACATGACTGGCACCTTCCGTCCATTCAATTCGGCGCCGCCTACTCAAATTCAGATGGATAGCTTTGGCAAGGTGATTATCAGGTGACAGCTGCCAGCGTCGCCTGCTCCAGGTCTTCGATCAGGTCCTGCGGGTCTTCCAGGCCGATATTCAGCCGCACGAGCAGTGGGCCGGTTTCGGGCGTCGGCCGCTTCAGGCCGTCGTAAGTCATCACCAGGCTATTCGCGCCGCCCCAGCTATAGCCGATCTTGAACAGCTGGAGGCTGTCGACGAAGCGCACCACTTGCTCGCGGGTCCAGTGATTGAAGATGACGGAGAAGATGCTGGCCGACCCGGTCCAGTCGCGTTTCCAGATATCGTGGCCCGGGCTGTCCTTGAAAGCCGGATGGAGCATCGTGATGCCCTCAAGGTGATCGTACAGCCAGCGGGCCACGGTCAGCGCGGACTGTTCCAGTCGCTGCAGCCGGACGTCGAGCGTTTTCAAGCCGCGCAGCACAGCGGAGCAATCGTCGGGTGAGGCCCCCATGCCCGTGAGCCGCTGCGCTTCCCGCAGTTTGGCATCGAGCGTCTTGTCGCGCGTGGAAATTGAACCGAGCAGCAGATCGCTATGACCGCCCTGATATTTGGTGAGCGCCTGGACACTGATATCCACGCCCGCCTTGAAAGCGTCGAACAGGATTCCGGCGCCATAGGTGTTGTCAATGACGACCAGCACGCCGCGCTCCCTGGCGGCAGCACAGATCGCCGGAACGTCCTGGATTTCCATGGTGATCGAGCCAGGACTTTCGGTCCAGACGAGGCGTGTGTTGTCGCGGATCAGCCCGGCGATGCCGGCCCCGATCATGGGCTCGTATCGTTCGACCTCGATGCCCATTCGCTCGAGGATATCCGCCGACAGTTCCGTGTTCGGCCCATAGGCGCTTAGCGGTAGAAGAACGTGGTCTCCCGTCTTGCAGACGGCGAGATAGGGCAGCGCGATTGCCGCCTGACCACTAGGAACGATCAGGCAATGTTCGGCACCCTCCAGCGCGGCGATGCGGATCGCCAGGTCGCGCGTGGTCGGCGTGCCATAGAGGCCATAGCGATATTGTTCGGTATCGTTGACATCGCCGACATCGGCGACCGATTTGAATACGACCGTTGAGCCCCGATAGGTTGGCACTGCAAGCGAGGTGAAATCCGTCGAGGCGTAGCGATCCGGGTGGATCAGCCGGGTGGCGAGACGCCGCTTCTTTGGCTCGTCGGGCACTTAGGCCTTGCGCCGCGCCATGAAGGCCAGCCGCTCGAACAGCATCACGTCCTGCTCGTTCTTCAGCAATGCGCCATGCAATGGCGGGATCGCCTTGGTCGGGTCGCGATCCTGAAGCACCTCTAGCGGCATGTCCTCATGAAGCAGCAGCTTCAGCCAGTCGAGCAACTCGCTGGTTGATGGCTTTTTCTTGATGCCCGGCACCTCGCGTACTTCGTAAAAGATGTCGAGCGCGCGACTGACCAGCATTTTCTGAATGCCGGGGAAGTGGACGTCGATAATCTCGGCCATCGTATCGCGGTCCGGAAAACGGATGTAGTGGAAGAAGCAGCGGCGCAGGAAGGCGTCGGGCAGCTCCTTCTCGTTGTTCGATGTGATGACGACGATCGGCCGTTCCACCGCCTTCACCGTTTCATTGGTCTCGTAGACGTGGAATTCCATCCGATCGAGCTCTTGGAGGAGATCGTTCGGGAATTCGATGTCGGCTTTGTCGATCTCGTCGATCAGCAGGACGGGAAGCTGCGGCGAAGTGAAGGCCTCCCACAGCTTGCCGCGCTTGATGTAGTTGGAAATCTCGTGGACCCGCGGATCGCCGAGCTGTCCGTCGCGAAGCCGGGCGACCGCGTCATATTCGTAGAGACCCTGAACGGCACGGGTGGTCGACTTGATATGCCATTCGATCAGAGGCGCGCCGAGCGCGGTAGCGATCTCGTGGGCGAGCACGGTCTTGCCGGTTCCTGGCTCGCCCTTGACGAGCAGCGGGCGGCGAAGCTGGACGGCGGCGTTGACCGCGACCTTCAGGTCGTCGGTCGCGACATATTCGGAAGTGCCTTCGAAGCGCATGGCTTCCGCCCTATGGGGCGGGAAGCGCCAAGTCTAGTCGACGCGGGCGGCGGCCCTGGCTTCGAGCAGGTCGAAAAGGCCGCGGTTCTGAAGCAGCAGTTGCTCCCCGCCGAAGCCCAACGCCCGCTCGCTCGCGAGCCCGTCTGTGCCGTCGGCGATGACGCGGACGATGGACGGTTCATCTGGCAAGGTAAGTGCGGGTTTCTGCATCCCCATGCGATCCGCCGCGCGATCAAGCACGGCCCGGATCGAGGCCCAGTCGGCCATGAGCGCCGTCGCCGCGCCCAGCGCGCAGCCGCGGCGTTCGGATTTGGCCAGCGTCTCGATCGCATGGCGCTGCCCCACCAGCGCAGCTTCGGTCTCCGCCGCGCCCGGCGTGGAGGGCAGGGGCCCGACCGCTGCGGTCAGGCGGACGAGGTACAGCCGTTCACGTTCGTAAGCGTCGGATGCCTCGCGCAGCCAATCGCGCACCGGACCGGCTGGGCAATTGTTCAGCGCAAGCTCGATCAGCCCCGGATGGCGGCCATAGAGCGAGCAGAAGAGGTGCACGGCATCAGCCAGGTCGCGCGCGGAATTGGGGCCGTTCGCCGACAAGAGCGACAGGCGATAGGCATGGTCGGCCGAACCCTGGGCCGCGACCCGCGCCAGCTGCGCGTCGGCGACGCTCGCCGCCATCCGGTCGACTGCCTGATTGATCGCCATGCCTCGCCACTCCTGTCTTCACTTGTCGGGTTCTGGCGGAACCCTATGCGGCTGCTTCTAACCCAAGGGCGTAAAGACAGGGTTTAGAGCCGCTTCATAATTTGGTGAGCGAGGTTAAGAAACGGCTCAAAACGGGACAATTTCGAACCGTTTCCAATCAGGCGGCGATCGGTAGCGGCTCTTCTTCGTCCTCGGCATCGACAATCGCCTGCCGATCGACTTGTTCGGCGCGGTCCGGAGCAACCCAGCGGGTGAACGCTACGACGATCCCGAGGCCAAGATAGGTGCCGATCACGCCCATCGGAAAGAAATAGAAAAGCGAGGCCAGCGTCAGGCGGAGCCAGTTTGGATGGAAGCCGAAGTCCTGACCGATCGCTTCGCACACGCCAAGCACGGTGTCGTTGCGGAAGACGAGGTTGGTATTGCTGGTCGACATGATTGATCCCTTTGCTCTTCGCGGCTGTTCCGCTGCGTCGTGCCGGCAAATAAGCAAGGGCCATGCCAAGACGATGAAAACCTTGTTTCACAAAGATTTCGGTTGTCGCCATTAGATCCAGAAGGCCGGTTTGGGATAATTTCCCACTGACTGTTGGGAAGACACGCCAAGCCGGTGGCGAGAAATTGGTCTGGAAGGCGGGGTGGGGCGGGGAGCGCGAATCGACCGCACTCCCCGGGGACTGAACGGGTTATGTTTAGCAACCGCAGGCGATTCATCTCAGTCATCGAAAGTTAGTGTGACCTCGCCGCCGCACGCCCGACCGGGACAGGCTGGGCGCTTCGTTTCGAATGCGGTATCAATCCTTGTGGGGAAACAACTTCAGCACGCATCGTCGCGCGTCATTGCGCTTGCCCGGCTGATGCTGGCCAGCCTGTTCCTCGTCGCGATCCTGGTCGACGTCAGTCAACCGGTACGAGCCCCGGCGGTCGCTTATTTCCTGTTCGTGGCCTATCTGGCCTTCGCGCTGGCGATGGTGGCGCTCACCTGGAAGAATTGGTGGCTGGATGCCCGGCTCGCCGGTCCCGCCCATGGCCTTGACGTCATCGCCTTCAGCCTGATCGTCGTGGTGACGCTGGGCTCTACCAGCCCGGTCGACCCTTTCTTCATGTTCCTGCTGCTGTCCGCCGCGATCCGCTGGGGCTGGCGGGAGACGGCGCTGACCGCGATCCTGCTGACGCTTCTCTACCTTTTCGCGGGAATGGTCACCCTGCCTGCGGGCGATTTGGTGGAAATGCAGCGCTTCGTCGTTCGCACCGGCCACGTCGTGATCCTGTCGCTCATCTTCATCTGGTTCGGCGTCAACCAATGGGGAGCGCGCCTCTATTCATGGGATGCCGATCCGGTCGACGACGCGATGCTCGACCAATCTCCCGTCCAGACCGGGTTGCGCGCGGCCATGAGAGCGCTTGGAGCCCAGACCGGCTGCTTCGCATGGATCGAGGGTGAGACAGCAACCTGCCTTTCGGTCGCCGCGGACCGCTCTTCGAACGTCAATGTTCGACTGGCCGAAGTCGCGGCGACATTGGTGGCTGCGCCCTTCCTGTATGATTTGCCGCGGGGGCGCGCACTGCAGAGGGACGCGAACCGCAATTTGCGATCCATCTCGCCCGGCGAAATCGTCGGAGCCCGGACGGCTTCGGCCCTCGGACTTGGCGAAGGCGTGGCGATTCCGGTCCGCTCCGATGCCGGCGAGGGGATGTTGTTCCTGGAGCAAATTCCGAACCTGTCGATCGATCATCTCGATCTTGGCGAGCAGGTCGGCACCAACGTCGCGGCCCATTTCCAGCGGCATGCATTGTTCGAAGCGGCGGGCGAGAGCGCGGAGGCGCGGTCGCGGCTCGCACTGGCCCGCGACCTTCATGACAGCGTGGTTCAGTTTCTTGCTGGGGCTGCGTTCCGGATCGAGGCGCTGAAGCGATCGGTGTCCTCCGGACGGGCTATCGAGCCCGAGCTGGAAGAGCTGAAGCAATTGATGCTTCAGGAGCAAATCGAGCTCAGGTCCTTCATCGCGGCTCTCCGCGCCGGATCGCAGATCGCGCTGTCCGATTTCGCCAAGGATCTGAAGGCGCTGGCCGACCGGCTGTCGCGCCAGTGGGGAATCGAATGCACGCTGGCGGCGCGGCCGTCGAAGCTGACCATTCCCGCCAGGCTTCAGCGCGATGCCAAGCAGCTGGTCCGGGAAGCGGTGGCCAACGCCGTTCGTCATGCGGCGGCGAAGTCGGTGACCATCGAGATGTCGACGGCGAAGGACGAGCTGCGCCTTTACCTGACCAACGACGGCACGCGATATCCGCGCACCGGAGAATATCTGGAAATGCCGCAATCGCTGATGGAGCGGGTGGAGCAGGCCGGCGGCACTCTGGAGGTTTCGCGAGGGATGGACGTGACCAAGATTTCAATCTCGTTGCCGATGTCGGCGAGGGACGGCTGATGCGGATCCTGCTGGCCGACGACCATCCGATGATCCGCACCGCGCTGGAGGTTTTGCTGCGGGACAGCGACTATGACCTGGTCGGAATGGCCGGGTCGACGGACGAGGCGCTGGTGGAGATCGGGCAGATGAAGCCCGACATTTTGCTGCTGGACCTGCAGATGCCGGGCGGGGGCGGGATGGAGGTGCTTCGCCGGCTTTCCGGCAATGGGTCCAGGGTGCGGATCATCCTGCTCACCGCGGCGATCGACGACGCCTCGCTGATGGAGGCGAAGGCGCTGAAGGTCCGCGGGATCGTGCTCAAGAATTCGGACCCGGCCTATTTGCTGGAATGCCTGGACCAAGTCCGGCACGGGCGGCGCTGGTTCGACCCGGAACTTGTCGAACGCGCCAAGCTGATCGAGGAAACGCAGGGCGGCAGAAGCCCGGTCCAGCTTGCGCCGAGGGAACGGCAACTGATCGGTTTCGTCCGAAGCGGGCTCCGCAACCGGGAAATCGCCGAGCAGCTGGGAGTCACCGAAGGCACGGTGAAGACCTACCTCCATACGATCTTCGAGAAGCTGCAGATCAGCAACCGGACCGAGCTGGCGATCCGCGCCGAGGAATTTCTTTCGCGGACTAGCTGACGGAACAGCCCACGAACATTTATGCGGCGTTCAGCCTATGTCGGCGGCCCGACGCAGGCGCGGGACAGGCCGATGCACAGGGCGCATCCGCCATTCGTTGAACGGGGTGAAGGCTCAAGAAAATCGCCTGAAAGGAGAGAGCCATGACCCTGATGATCAAACTGCTTGCGGGTGGCGCCGGATTCGCCGCCCTCGCATCCGCTGCCCCGGCGGCGGCCCAATATTATCCGAATTACGGATATGGCTATAATTCGACGCAGGCCGCGGCTTCGCGCTGCACGGCCGCCGTTCAGGCCCGGTTGAACAACCGCGGCAGCGGCGGCATCCTTGGCGCGCTGTTCGGCCTCAACACCCGGATGGACGGCCGAGTGCTGAATGTCAGCCGGGTCACGCCGCGCCGCAACGACATCCGGGTGACCGGTTATGCGACCAGCGGCCGCTATGCCTATAACCGCTACGGCTATGGCATCGGCGCCTATGGCACGCTGGGCGCCAACTACACGCCTGACCTGAGGTATCGCTGCGACGTCGATTACCGCGGCTACGTCCGCGACGTCGACATCATGCGCCGCTAGTCAGGGTTGAAATTGAGAGAATGGGAGCGCCGGCCTAACCGCCGGCGCTTCTTTTTTGACAGGCTTAGAGTCACAAAGGTCATTGAGAACGGCGTGTTTTTGGGCCGGATTTGTGAACTTAAGAGTTTGGCGAGAAGCGGCCTCGCCAACCGGATTTGACGACATCCCCACCAATTCAAAGAGCCGCGACGACGCTGGCATAATGACGCGCCTGTAGGACAGCG
>CAMPIY010000049.1 GCA_946886645.1 uncultured Sphingomonas sp. | reverse complement strand
TAATGTGATTGCATAGTCGAATTTAGACGTGTGCCACGCTGAAATCACATCTCGATATAGTCTCTACCCATTAAAATAGCGCACACCGGCAATTGCGGATGCGGTTGCCGGTGAATCGCGGCGAAATCGCGCCGGAGCGAGCTGGATTCCTTCGAAAAGATCAGCATCGTCCGTGACTTAGGGCTCAAGCGAGTGAATCGGGGGAACGTTGGCCAGCACAGTGAAAACTCGTCCCAACCACTATGAGGTGTTGGGATTGAAACCTTCGGCGACCAGCGCCGAGATCGCCGACGCGTTTGCGCGGGAGAACAGCGTGTTCCGGCCCAATGCGGTCGGGCGCGTCGCCGAACTCTGCTTCGCCTACGAGACGCTACGGGATCCGGCGCGACGCCGCGCCTATGACGAAGCCTTGGGGCTGAAGGCTGCGCCGGTTCGCCGCAGCTGGTCGATCGCGGCGCAGGCGAAGCCCTATACCGGGCAGATGGCCACCTATGCGCCCAAGCCCGCGCCTCCGCCGCCGGAAGCTTCGATCGGTCGAGCGCCGTTGCCAGCGCCTCCGGCTAAAAAAGCTCCATCGGCACGGCCACCGGTCGATCGTCAGATCTCCGGTAGCGGCCCGGTGCATCACCCAAATCCCGAGCCGGATGCCGCACCCGGCGGCCAACCGCCGGCCAGCAAGGGTCTGCCACGACCATTTGTCCTGGAAGACCGCGACGAGGTCGGCTCGATCGAATGGAATCGGACGGGCCAGATTGTTGGCGTGCTGGTGGCCGCGGCAATCTTCATTGGGGGTTTTGCAGGCTGGTGGTCCGGACGCGACGCCGCGGCTGCCGAACAGCCGAAGCAGGCCGAACCGGCCGCGCCCGCCTCAGCCAAGAAGGTGCCGAGTTTCGCCGAGATGTGGGGCGCCTCGCCTGGGCCGGCGAAGAAAGCCGGTCCGGATCGGCCAAGGCGAGCCACGACGGCCACCCCAAAGGTCCGAACCGCCGATATCCAACAATCAGTTCTGGCAGAAACGGAAGCGCAAGGCGCCCAGCCCGTGCAGGAACAGGCGATCGCGGCGGAGCAGATCGTCGCTGAAAAGCCGTCTGCCCCCGCGACGACGGCCAGCATGCCGCTTCCCGACAGGACTGTGGCCCGTACGATCGACCGGATCGGCTTTTCGTGCGGCAAGGTCGCGTCGGCCGCGCCGGTGGAAGGTGCATCGGCGGGGACCTACAAGGTCACTTGCACCTCGGGGCAGTCCTTCCAGGCGAAGCCCGTCAACGGCCGCTACCGCTTCCGGCGCTGGGGCAGGGATTAGGTCGCAACCGCGCGGTTGGCGAACACCGCCAGCTGGTCGGCGAACGCCTTCTTGAAGGCGGGCCGCCCCTCGCCGCGGGCGACATAGGCGGCGAGATTGGGAAATTCGCCAAGAAGGTTCGACGCGCTTGGCCGGCGCAGGACATTGATCATCAGCAGGTCGCCGGCGCTGAACCCGCCGTCGAGCCACTCGCGGTCGCTCAAGCGCTCGGAAAGCTGCTTGAGCCGGCCACGGATGCGCTCCGTGATCAGCGGCTGGCGCTCCGCGTTCCAATGCTTGTCGCCTTCCATGAATTTGGCGACCTCATTCTCGACGATGACCGGTTCAACCGTGCTCTTGGCCGCGAACATCCAGGCGATCGCCCGGGCCCGGGCGTTGGCGTCGTCCGGCAGCAGTCCGGCATGGCGCTCGGCGATGTGCAGGATGATCGCGCCGGACTCGAACAAGGCCAGGTCGCCCTCTTCGTAGGTCGGGATCTGCCCGAACGGCTGGAGCGCCAGATGCGCT
The DNA here is from genome assembly GCA_946886645.1 of uncultured Sphingomonas sp. The sequence continues at coordinate 7,765 of CAMPIY010000049.1, read as the reverse complement.
GGCTGCTTCATCTCGACGAACGACAGCAGCCGCACGTCATAGGGCAGGCCGACTTCCTCGAACGCCCAGCGAACGGGAAAGTCCCGGGCTAGCCCTCGGCCGCCGTCCGGCGAGCTCTCGAACGCGGTGATGGTCGGAGTCATCGAGCGGCTGCCTGCGCCTCGGCCATCCGCTTCAGGTAGCGGGCCAGCACGTCGATCTCGAGGTTGAGCTTCCGTCCTGCCGCAATTCCGCCCAGCGTCGTATGGTCGGCGGTATGGGGGATGAGGTTGACGGTGAAGCGGGTCATGTCGCCCGCATCTTCCACCTCGTTGACGGTCAGGGACACGCCGTCGAGCGTGATCGACCCCTTGGGTGCGATTGCACCGCCGAACGCGCGCGGCGCCTCGACGCGCACGTCGATGCTGCCACCGACCTCATTGGCGTCGGTCACCGTCGCGACCGCATCGACGTGGCCGGTCACGATATGGCCGCCCAGTTCATCGCCGACGCGGAGCGCCCGCTCCAGGTTCAGCCGCGCGCCCTCCGACCAGAGGCCCGGTGCGGTCTTCGAAATCGTTTCGCCGCTGATATCGACCGCGAACCAGTCCTCGCCCTTGTCGACCACGGTCAGGCAAGCGCCCGAGCAGGCGATCGACGCGCCAAGGTCGACGGTATCCATGTCGTAGGAACAATCGATGGTGAGGCGCAGGTCGCCGCGCTGCTCGACGGAGCGGACGATGCCGATGTCGGTGACGATGCCGGTGAACAACCCTATTCCCCTTCGCGGACGCGCTCGTAGACTTCGAGGCGGTCGATGCCAAGGCTGGCTCCGTCGGCGGCCTGCCAGCGGCCATGGGCGTCGGCGATCGCATCGAGCCCGATATATCCGACGCTCGACTTGCCTTCGCCGACGATTATGGGCGCGCGATAGATGATGATCCGGTCCACTAGATCGGCGGCGAGGAAGGCCGTCGCGGTTGCCGATCCGCCCTCGACCAGCAGGTCGTTGACGTCATGAAGCCGATAGACATCCTGCGGAGAAGAAAGGATTTCCCATCCTTCGACCGCTTCGCCGCGCGTCAGAAGGGCGCGACGCGGCGAATGCTCCTCAAGCCCTGGCAGCCGGACGTCCAGCCGGGGCGCATCGGCAAGATAAGTGCCACGTCCCACCAAAATCATGTCGCTTTGCGCCCGTTCGAGATGAACGTGAGCGCGCGCGTCCTCGCCGGTAATCCATTTGCTCTCGCCCGATGGCAGCGCGATCTTTCCGTCGATCGACAAAGCCAGCTTCAGGGTGACGCGGGGGCGGCCACGCTCGACGCGGCTGAAATAGCCGGACATGCTGCTCCGCGCCGCGTCCTTTGCGATGCCGGCCTTCACTTCGACGCCGGCTTTCCGGAGCATTTTGAATCCCTGGCCGGCAGTGCGCGGGTCGGGGTCCTTCAACGCGGCGACGACGCGTGTGATTCCGGTTTGGGGGATGATCGCGGCGCAGGTCGGGCCGCGTTCGCTCGCATGGGCGCATGGTTCCAGCGTCGTATAAAGCGTCGCGCCCTTCGCTTGCCTGCCCGCCTCGGCGAGTGCTGCTGCCTCGGCATGGGGCCGCCCCCCGTTACCGGTCGCCCCGCGTCCGACAATCACGCCGTCCTTGACGATGACGCAGCCGACATTGGGATTGGGGGCGGAGCGGCCGCGGGCGGCTTCCCCCAGCCGCGCGGCTTCAAGCATCCACTTTCGGTCACTCAATGCCGAACTGCTTCTCTAGCTTCTGAAATTCCTTGCGGCGGGCCTCCTCGGCCTTGTGCCGCTCTTCGGAGGCCTTCTTCTGGTCGGCAATGATATCGGCGTCGGTCCGGTCCGGCCCGTAATTTTCGACATAGACGATTTGTGGCGGCGGGGCCGTGTTGATCTTCGAATCGACCAGGAAAATGATGATGATGATGATCGTCACCAGCACCGCCAGCGTCGCGGCCAGCACCTGCTCGCGGCTGCGCTGACCCAGGAACGCCTTGAGGTCCTTCAGCGCCGCGCGCGGCCCGACCATTGGAGGAAGAATTGCCATGGATGCAGATGTAGGGCGCGGGGCAGCGGACTGCCAGCCCCGCGCGATGGCGATGCTCACGCATCCTCCAGCTGGAAGCGGAGCGTGATGACAATGGTCGACGCGACCCCGGCACCGTCCTCGGTCGCCGGTTTGTAGCGCCAGGCGCGGATGATATGACGTCGTGCCGCCGCCAGGAATTCCGGATCGGCCGCGCCGACCGGCTCAACCGAGGTTACCCGGCCGCGTGCGTCGATCGACAGGCGAAGGCGAAGCGTGGCCTCTTCCTGAAGGCGGATTTTCGAGGTTGGATAGGGCGGCCGGATCGCGTTCTCGGGCGTCGAGAAAATCGCGGCGACCCTGACGGGCGTTGCCTTGACCGGATTGGCGGGCGGAAGCGGCGGGCCGTCGCCGATCACCGGCGGGCTCCAGGGGACGATCGGCGGTCCCCGGTCAATCGGCAGGGTTTGTGTGACCTGTGGCACGTCGATCAGGGTTACGGGCCGTTCGATGAACGAAGGCTGATTGGGTTGAGCCTCCGGCGGTTTCGGCTCGGGCGGGGTCGGGGGATCGATCGGGATGTTGAAGACCTCCGTCGGGGTGACGCCATCGACGTGGATCACGCCCATCTTCGCCGACATGACGGCAGCGATCAGGGCGGCATGGCCGATCAGGATTAGCGCAAGAGTTCGGGGGGAGCCGGAGCGGCCGGCGGGGCGGGGAGCGTTGGCGGCATAAGCAAGCATCACAAGCCTCCTCTTCAAGAGACAGTGAATGTTACATCATAACATAAAATGCGCAAGCGGGATTTTGCGGAGCATTTTGCGAGGGCTAAGCGGCGGCGGCGTTCAGGCGCTCAAGCGCGCGATCGTGGCCGATCAGCTTGATCAAGGGTGCCATTTCCGGCCCCGAGTCGCGCCCGGTCAGGGCCGTGCGGAGCGGATGGAACAGTGCCCGGCCCTTGCGGCCGGTCGATGCCTTCAGACTGCTGGTAAGGTCCTGCCACGGGTCCGCCGACCAATCGAGGGCAGCCGCTACCTTCGCCGCTGCCGACAGCAGCGGTTTGTCGTCCAGCGCGACGTGCGGTGTATCGATATTGCCGTGAAGGATGGGCAGCCAATCCGCAGCCTCGTCCAGATGCGCCAGATTCCCGCGAAGCGCGAGCCATTCGGCCTCGCCGATGCCGTCCGGCAGCCGGTCGGCCACATCGGTATAATCGAGATGGTGGAGAAGCTTGGAATTCAGCTGCTCGACTTCGTGCATGTCGAAATGCGCCGGGGCGCGGCCGAAGGTCGAAAAGTCGAAACCCTCCGCCAGCTCGTCGAGGCTCGCCTTGGCGTCTACCGGCTGCGACGTGCCGAGCCGTGCAAGCAGCGACAACAGGGCGAACGGCTCGATGCCCGCGTCCCGCAACGCGTCCACACCGGTCGATCCGAGCCGCTTCGACAGCTTCCCCTCCGCCGCGATCAGCAGCGCTTCATGCGCTAAGTGCGGCGGCGCGGCGCCTAGCGCGGCGAACATCTGCAACTGGACCGCGCTGTTTGACACATGGTCTTCACCGCGGACGATATGGGTGATGTCCAGGTCGATATCGTCGATGACGCTCGGTAGCAGGTAGAGCCAGCTTCTGTCGGCGCGGCGGACGACCGGGTCGCTGATCAGCTTCGGGTCGAACCTCTGATGGCCGCGAACCAGATCGTCCCACTCGATCGGCGATTCATGATCGAGCCTGAATCGCCAGTGTGGAGCGATGCCCTCGGGAACCGGCGAGCCTTCGGGCTTGCGCTCGTAGACCGGCGGAAGGCCCCGGCCGAGCAGCACCTTGCGGCGAAGGTCCAACTCTTCGGGGGTCTCGTAACAGGCGTAGACGCGGCCCGCCTCGCGCAGCCGTTCGAATTCGCGCTCGTAAAGGCCGAAGCGCTCCGACTGTCGCGCTTCGGCATCGGGACGAAGGCCTAGCCAGGCGAGATCGGTTCGGATCGCCTCGACATATTCTTCGCGGCTCCGCTCCAGGTCGGTATCGTCGATCCGCAGCAGGAAGCGCCCGCCATTCTTGCGCGAGAACAGCGCATTATGGAGCGCGGTGCGGATATTGCCGACGTGGAGGCGGCCGGTCGGCGAAGGGGCGAAGCGGGTGACGACACTCATCGCCACGCGCCCTAACACCGGCGCGGGCGGAAAGGCTAGCGGCGCTCCAACGTCAAGGTCCCGCCGATGCCGGACAGGCCGGCTTCCTTCCCGTCCTTGGAGAAGATCGCCATGGTCGCGTCGTTCAGCGCGGCATAGGCGGTCTCGGCGTCCGCACCCGGCGAGCGCCCGCCACAGTTGGAGCTGCCGCCAGGCGACGAGGTGAAGGCGACGACGTTGCGACTTTGCGTATAAGTCCAGGCGCGACGGAAGCAGCCGGATGACAAAATGGCCGAGTCCCTGGTGATCGCGGCAGTCATTCCGAGCTTCGCGGCATCGAGCACGCCGCCCACCCGAGTTATTGCCCAATTGCCTTCCAGGCTTGGGACCTCCGCCTGGGCTGGGGCGGCCTCAACTGCCTGGTTGACCTGTGGCGGCGGCGGGCTTTCTTGCCGACCGCAGGCAGCAAGAATCGAAAGAACGGCAATCGGAGCAATTCGGATCATCGGGCTTTCCTCAAACTGGACGAAGCCGGTCTAGCCGCCGCGCCTCATTGGGTGAATAGGGTCACCGCACCCGCCGGTCCGTCCAGGACGAGTGCCTTGCTGGGCAGCCGATATGCCGTCTTCACCTGGCCCATCGCCCGTTCCAGCCCACGCTCGTCGATGGTCAGGGCGCGAACGCAATCGGGTGTCTCGTTAGTCATCAGGCGAGCCGTCGCCAGGCCGCCGCTGATCTCCAGGCCGTACCGGCGAGTGATGCACGGCGAGACGAATCGGATGCTCCCCTCGCGGATCGTCGCCGAAATACCAAAGGGCTGACTGAGCGGCTGCCCCGCGACCCCCGCGACGCGCCATTCGCCCTCGATTGAGCCAGCATCGATCACCGCTGTGGCGTCGGCCGGAAGGATCGGCGGGGCCGGAGCCGCCTCGGGAAGCTGGGGCGGCTCGGCCGCGGCAGGGCCAGCCGCATTCTCGGTCGGGCTGGAGGGACTACATGCGGCGGCAAGCAGGGCGACCAATAGGGCTCGGAACATGGCTGCACTACGCGGCGACTAAGCGCGGCGTTCCATCCATATCTCGCGGCGGACGCCCGCGAACCAGTCTCGGGCCTCATTGTCGCCATGCGTTTCAACAAAGGCCGCGACGGTCTCGATGTCCTTGAGAAGCTCTGCCTTTCGTTCCGGAATTGCGGCGGCAATAACCCGATTGATTGCGTCGATCGCCCGTTGCACGCCTTCCGCTCGCTCACCCCGCGGAGTTCGCGGGTTTCTAGTGCCATAATCCCGTTTCAGCCGCTTGTGCTGCATGTCGACATAGGTGCGGATTAGCTCGACGGCGAGATCGGAACGGCCGCGGTCAACGAACATCTGCAGCGCATCGGCCGCAGGCTCGTCCGGCCATGACGCATTCCGGCCAATATAGAGTTTGAAGCGCTTGGCGTGATAATGCGCAACCTGTTCCAGCGCGCATTCCGCCGCATAGCGGCGCTGCAGCGGGGTTCGCAGGTCCCAGTCGAGGTCGCTGAACATCGTCAGCGCATCGTCGGGCGTTAGCCCCTCGCGGCCTTCGCGCGCGGCCTTGCTGGCGGAATTGCTGATCTTTTCGAAGTCGACCCGGAAGTCCTTGAAGCGCGGACTGGCCGCGGCGACGATCCGTTCGCCGACTTCGCGATACTTGCCCATGGCCGCCTAGCTAGTGTGGAAGGCGTTGCTGATTGGATAACGGCGGTCGCGGCCGAAGTTGCGGGTGCCGAGCTTGACGCCCGGCGGGGCCTGGCGGCGCTTATATTCGGCGCGGAGCAGCTTCTTCTCGATGTCGGCGACGATCGCCATCTCCGCCCCGGTCGCGGCGGCGGTTTCCTTCACCGACCATTCCTTTTCCACCAATCCTTCGAGGATCCGGTCGAGCAGCGAATAAGGTGGCAGGCTGTCCTCATCCTTCTGGTTCGGACGAAGCTCGGCGGTCGGCGGCTTGTCGATCACCCGCTGCGGCATCACCGGCCCCTTCGGACCAAGCGCGCCCTTCGGCCGGTTCTCGTTGCGCCAGCGGGACAGCGCGAAGCAGGTGGTCTTATAGGCGTCCTTCAACACCGAATAGCCGCCCGCCATGTCGCCGTAGAGCGTGGCATAGCCGACGCTCATCTCGCTCTTGTTGCCGGTGGTGAGGAGCATCTGCCCACCCTGGTTGCTGAGCGCCATCAGCGTCACCATCCTGAGGCGCGCCTGGATATTCTCGGCGGCGAGCCCGTCGATCCTCGGCAGCATTTCGCTGAGTGCGTTCACGCCGGGAACGATTGGGATGACGTCATGACGAACACCCAGCAGGCGCGCGCATTCGGCCGCGTCCTCCAGGCTTTCGTCGCTAGTATATCTGGACGGCATCATCACGCAGCGGACCTTATCCGCGCCCAGCGCATCGACCGCGACCGCGGCCGACAGCGCACTGTCGATGCCGCCCGACAGGCCGAGGATGACTCCAGGGAATCCGTTGGCCGCCACATAGTCGCGAAGGCCCGTCATCATCGCCAGGTAGATGTCTTCGGGATAGGCGGACAGCGCCGCTTGGTCGCCCGGTTCGCAGCGCCATCCGTTTTCGGCGCGGACCCAGTCCGTAATCGTCAGCCCTTGCTCCCAATCGGGCATCTGCACCGCGATTTCGCCATCGTCGTTGATCACGAAGCTGGAGCCGTCGAAGGCCAGCTCGTCCTGTCCTCCGACGCGGTTGAGATAGGCCATGGGAAGGCCGGTCTCGACCACCCGGTCGCGCACCAGTTGCTGGCGAATATTGTCCTTGTCGATTTCGTACGGGCTGGCGTTCGGGACCAGGAACAGCTCCGCGCCCAGCCGCGCCAGTTGCGCCGTGACCGGCTCCAGCCAGATATCCTCGCAGATCGGGACGCCCAGCTTCACGCCGCGAAACTCCAGCGGCTGCGGCAATGGTCCGGGAGCGAACACCCTCTTTTCGTCGAACACGCCGTAATTGGGCAGCTCATGTTTCAGCGTTCGGCCCAACAGCTTGCCGCCCTCCGCGAGAATGAACGCATTATAATTGGCGCCGCCCTCGGCGTGGATCGTCCCGAACAATATCGCCGGGCCGCCGTCGGCGGTCGCATCGATCAGGCGCTCGGCCGCTTCCATCGTCCGCCGCACGAACTCGGGCTTCAGCACCAAATCCTCGGGCGGATAGCCGGTCAGCTGCAGTTCCGGATAAAGGACCAGGTCGGCGTCGCACGCCTTCTTGCGCCACTCCAGCATGGCCTCGGCATTGCCGGAAAGATCGCCGACGCGCTGGCTCAACTGGGCTAGGGCGATGCGGAGGCGGTCGGTCACGGCACCGATGTAGCGTCTGGCGAGGCCACCGCAACCTTGCCCTTGGCGCGCCGTCTTTCTAAGGGGCGCGCGGGGCCAAGCGACACGGGCCAGAAAATTACGGGAACCCCACACATGAAGCTTCTCGCCGGGAATTCGAACCTGCCGCTGGCGAAAGCGATCGGCGATTATCTGGAGCTTCCGCTGACCCAGGCCAGCGTCCGCCGCTTCGCCGACGAGGAAGTGTTCGTCGAAATCCACGAGAATGTGCGCGGCGAGGATGTGTTCGTCGTCCAGTCGACCAG
>CAMPIY010000048.1 GCA_946886645.1 uncultured Sphingomonas sp. | reverse complement strand
AGCAACGGCTGCGTGCGGCTTGAGGATTATCAGCGCTTCGCCCGCTGGGTGTTCGGCTATGTCCCGCATTCGGCGACGGGCGTGGAGCATCAGTTCGACCTGCCGCGCCCGATCCCGGTCTACATGACCTATCTGACCGTCGCGGCGAGCGGCAATGGCGTGACCTTCCGCCCCGACCCCTACGGGTTCGACGCGCTGGCCATGCCGCAGATGTTCGGGGGGTCGGTGAAGATGGCGTCGGCCGACGATATGCCGGTTAACCCATTGCAGTAAGTCGCGTGGTAGGTTCGGCCTATGGCCGACCTGCCGCTCGACCTGTTCCAACGCATCGCCGACCGGGCGAACGATCCGATGCGGCGCACCGCCATGGCGAGCGCGAACGCCAATGCGACGCCGCTCGATCTCGGCTCGCTGATGGGTGATTTCCGGAAGCATGCGCCGCCTCAGGCGCAGGGGCTGCTCGGTGCGCTTGGCAAGATGCAGTCGATGTTCGGCGGGACCATGCCCGGCGTCACCATGATGGGGCCGGGCGGGCCGATGAGCGTGGGTGGAGGGATGCCGTCCGGCCCGCAGCCGCTGGCGCCGCCGCCCGGCGAGGCGGCACTCGCGCGCGCCGAAGCAGCCATCGGGCGGCCGCTGCCCGATGAAGTGCGGCAGCTTTACGCCATCGCCGACGGCGGCTTCGGGCCGGGCGAGGGGCTGTTTCCCTTAAGCGAACTCGTCGATCGCTACGGCGAGCTGACGCGGGAGCCTTACGGTCCCCTGGGCCAGGACTGGCCCAAACAGCTGCTCCCCCTGTTCGACGAAAACCCGCTGCTGTCCTGCATCGACCTCGGCACCGGCGAGATTGTCGCCTGGGACCCCGAGGAAATCGAGGACGAGGACAGCGACGAGGATTGGCAGCGCTCGTTCAGACCCGAGCATCCCGACCTCGCGGCGCTCATGTCCCACTGGCTTGGCGAGCGCACCGTCGAGGAACGGATTCAGGATGAGATGCAGGCGGCCACCAGCAGGATGGCGGCGAGGCCCCCGAGCCCCGTCACCGGCTATCCGATGCAGCTCGACGATCCCGCCCAGCAGGCGGAGGCCGAAATCAGCTTCCTGAGCTACGCCGACCCGTCACTCCGGGCCGATTTCGGACTGCCCGAAACCGGCTGGGAAGACGAAGTCCGGCGCCGCCACGGTCTCCTTTAGCGAAGCACTCCGTTCGCCTGCTGGCGGCGAGCGTAATAAAGGAGCAGCGCGGCGATCGCGATGATGATCCAAGGCATCATCGCACCGAACCCTTCGTTCATCGGGGCCGGCGCCGGCGCGGCAAGGAAGATTTGATAACCGAGGCCGACCACCGCTCCGAGCAATGACAGGCCGAGCGCCGGTACCGCCCAGCGATGGCCCATCAGCAGCAGAGCCGAACCGATCAGGCCCATCCACACGCCGAGGCCCCAGCCAGCCTGAGCGTAAATCGGGAAGCTGTCGACCCAGGAAAGCATGGCCTGCGGGTCGGTCCCCATGCTCCGGAAATAATCCTCGTTGCGTAGACGAGTCATCAGATAGTCGTAGCAGCCGATCCCGTTCCAGATCAGCCCGACCAATCCGACGATCCACAAATGCGTCGGCTTCTTCATTGCCTGGTCCATATGTGCACCCCTCCCATCGCCGGCTTGTTCGCCGCCCAGGAACGCCACTTGCGGGCGGGCTGGCCTCAGGCCGCGCCGGACAGCGCGCATGAGCGGGCATTTGCGCGGCGCTGTCAATGGTCTGAACATTGTCGGCGCTGCATCGTTTTTCAGGGGAAATGCTCAAATATCTGCCGTTGTCCCCCTTCGCCCTTTTCCTGCTGCTGCTGGCCTGCGCGAAGACCGACCCGGTCGCCGACAATGCCGTCGCACCGTCGGACGAGTTGCTGGGCGATGCGTCGGCGAGCGGCCTCGCTGCCCCGGCCAATGCTTCGGCGGCCGAGGCGGCGCAGCAGGCAGCGCTGCCGGCCGCGACCGGCGGGCTCGCCTGGACCGTCGACCAGGCGAACCGCATGGCCCTGTTCGGCCCCGCCGGGACGCCCGCCTTTTCAATCCAGTGCCGGAAGCAAGCCGAAGGGCCGAACCAGCTGGTCTTCATCCGCTACATGGCGCCCAACGCGAACAGTAGCGCGACGCTCAGCTTCACCGGCAACGGGCAGGCCGCGTCGGTCCCGATCGCGGCGGTGAGGAATCCCGACGGTATTGGCGGCGAATGGCGCGCGGCCATCGACTCTGGCGACACGGCGCGCGACGTCGCCGAGACCTTCAGCGGCCCTGGCACGGTCAACGTCTCGATTAGCGGCATCGCGCCGCTGGTGGTCCCGGCGGGCGCGGAGCCGCGCCGGGTCCTGACCGAATGCCTGGCGGGCTAGCCGCCCCTAGAAGCCGATCCGCAGCCCGAGATGGGCCGAGGTTTCCTCGCCCTGGTCCTTGCCGGCCGTGGCCGACCCCGCAACGTCGAGGCTGACCCCGGTCAGGATCGCGGCGCTGAACCCCGCCGAGAAGCGGCCATAGGCCTTCTTCGATCCGTCGGCGAAGGCGAAGCTGTTGACGATCGTCGGCGATGCCTGCTGGGCGAAGCGGATGGTGCGATCGTCGCCGCTGAAGTCCTTTTCGACCACGGCCGAGGCATAGGGGCGAAGCTGCACGCCGCCGCCCTCGAAATCGCTGCGGAGCTCGACGCCTGCGCTTCCGCGCAGCGACTTGTAGCTGATCCCGTCGACGTTGAGCGCAAGCGCCGGATCGCCGCTCTCGCTGTAGCCGTCGACCTTGGCCTTGGCATAGTCGAGCGCGATCACCGGACCGACGCGGACGGCGCCCATCGGCATCAGATAGCCGCCCTTGGCGCCGATCAGGAAATGATGGCCCTTGGTGTCGGCGTTCATGCCCTCGACCACGCCTTCGCGGTCGATGTCATGCTTGTCCCAGCCGTAGCCGGCATAGCCCTGGACGAACGCCCCGGCGATGCCGAACCCGGCATAGCCGCCGACCTGGATCGAGCGGCTGTCCACGTCGGCCGCGTCGCTGGTGAAATTGGCGTTGGGCTTGGAATAGTTGACCGCCAGGCCAGCAACGCCCGAGCCGAATCCGAACTGCACGCCGGCGGTGGCGCCGACCCCGCTCGCACGGTAGTCGAGGTTGCGCTCTCCAGCGTCCTGGTGACGGTTGAAGCCGTCGCCGACCAGGAAGAACTTCATCCCTTCCGGCATGTCGCCGTCGCGCGGGCTGCCGGTGTCCATCCGGGTCGTCAGCGTGCGCCCGAACTGACGGGCGGTGTCGAGCGCGAGGTCGCTCGGCGCCTGCAGCGTCAGCGGCGCGGTCAGCTGGGCGGCGATATATTTGCCGACGATCTCGAAGCCCTTCGAGGTCAGGTGAACGCCATCGACGTAGAACAGGTAGGGCGAGCTCGGGTTGAGCACGCAGGTGGTGTCGAGCGGGCAGGCGACCCCGGTCAGCCCATACGCGCCCAGGTTGTTCGTCACCTGCTCACCGACCAGCGTCAGGTCGAGGTAATGGACCATCACCCCGTCCGCGGCATAGCCTGCAAGCGTGTCCTGCATGGCGGTGTTGAAGGTCGTCGAAAATGCCGAGCGGATTTCGGCGGCGCCGACCGGCTCGCCGGCGACTTCCGGCAGGATGGCCGTGTTGCCGGCAAGGAAACTGATGTTGCGCGCCCCGGCATCGACCAGCAGGTCGAGCCCGAACGTCGCATTGGCCGCGGCGGCGGTGGCGGCGGCGGGCGCATCGGCGAGCAATCCGCCGCTCTGCTGGAAGAAGCGGGAATCGTTGCCGCCGATGGACACGGCCAGCAGGTCGTTTTCGTCGAACGCCCCGTCACCCGACGGGAACGCTGGCAACAGGCCGCCCGCGAGGAACGCCTGTACTTCGGTCTGGAAGCCCGGAAGCCCCAGGTTGACGTTGCTATTGTCCGTCATCGCGCCGCCGATCGCGAAATTCTCGGTCGTCGCGCCGAGGATGTCGGACAGCGTGTCGATATAGTTGGTGCCGCCCGAGAAACGGCCGGTGGAGTAATAGATGGTGGTGACCGGGTCGACGCCGGCCAGCTCGAACGCATTGCCGTCGTCGGCATAGCTGTCGCCGAACACGACGATGTTGTCGACGCGCTGGGCCTGGGCCGGCGCGGCAAAGGCCAGGGCGCTCGCGCCGAGCAGCGATGCGGTCAGAAGGCGGCAATGTTTCATGAAGTCCTCCCCTTGGGCCGCATCGGAAAAACGCACGGCCGTTCGGACAGGATTATTGCCAAGGCGGAGTCGGACACACAAGTGACGCGAAAGCAACAGCTTACTCTACGGAAACCGGGATTTCCGGGTGGGAAGTCCTAGCGCTTTTCGGCGGCGAGGCGGCTCATCAGGATGGCCGCGCGCTTGGCCTGCCGCCAGATGCTGGCGATATCGACGGTCTCGCCCGGCGCATGGTCGCCGCGGCTGGCCGGGCCAAGGCCGATCAGCCCGTCGACGTCCGCGGCGACGAAGCTGATGTCGCCCGCGCCCCGCTTTAAGGGGTCGAGCGCGCCCATCTGCTCCAGCCCCATGTCGCGGTTCACGACATTCAGCCGGTCGAGCAGCGCCTTGTTGCCCGCCGTCGGCGCCATCGGCGGATAGCCGTCCGTGTCGAACTCGATGGTCGCCGTCGCACCCGCCAGCGGTTTCGCGACGATCGCCCGCATCTTCGCCTGCACCCGGTCGATCTGCTCCTGGCTCAGCGCGCGCAGGTCGCCCCGGGCGACGGCGGTGGCGGCGATGATGTTGGTCTTGCCGGTCGCTTCCAGCCGGATTCCGCCTTCGTCCAGCTTGGCCGTCGCCCCGCCGCCCATCAGCCCGACGTTGAAGGTCAGCTTGTCCTCGGGCAGCTCGCGGCGGAACCGGTCGACGATGTCGATCAGCGCATAATTGGCGCCGCAGCCCGCTATCCTGATGCACACGCTGCTCGAATGGCCGCTCTTCGAGCCGACGGTCAGGGTCCAGCTTCCCGCGCTGCGCCGCGCGATGGAGCCCATGTCCTTCCCGCCTTCCTGCGACAGGCCTTCGAAGTCGAGCGCGGCGTCGGCTCGCTTGCCGGCGGCAACGAGGTCTCGCCGCGCCAGATCGATCGGCGCTCCGGTATCCTCCTCGTCGCCGGTCAAAACGATTTCGATATTCGCGTTTTTCAAAGTCCCCGCCGCCTTCATCGCCCGAAGCGCGGCGATCATCACCGCCATTCCGCCCTTGTCGTCTCCCGCGCCGGGCCCTTCCCCTTGATTGCCCTTGAGCGTCCACTTCTGGAATGGGCTGTCCGGCTCGAACACCGTGTCGAGATGGCCGATCAGCAGCAGCCGCTTCGCGGCCGGCTTCCCGGCGTGCCGAGCGACGATGTGCCCGGCGCGGCCCGCTGCCTTCATGTCGATCCACTCGACGGCAAAGCCCAACGGCTCCAGCTCGGCGCGAAGCATCTCTCCGACCTTCGTCACGCCCTCGATATTGAGCGAGCCGCTGTTCTGGTTGACCCATTTTTCCAGCATGGCGAGCGTGCGGTCCTGCTCCGCATCGATCGTGGCGATCATCGTCTTTTCCGGGCGCGACATCTCCGCGGCGGCGGGTGCGGAAACGACGGCAAGGGCAAGCGCGAAAGTCAGGGGAAAACGCTGGGACACTGGCGGGAACCTTTCGGAAAAACGGACATCCAACCGGGCGAATGAGCAGGGCAGGCGATGGGCCGGCCCGGCAAGAAGGGGAAGGGATGCCATGACCGTCAAGTCCAGTCTACTCGCCGCCGCCGCGGCCTTCGCGCTCGCCACCGTAGCCGCGCCGGTGCTGGCCGACAGCGGCCCGAACGACGCCCAGATCGCGCATATCGCCTACACCGCCGGAGCGCTCGACGTGGCGGCCGCGAAGCAGGCCCTGGCGAAATCGCACAACAAGGACGTTCGCGCCTTCGCCGAGGAAATGGTCCGCGACCATGAGGCGGTGAATGAAAAGGCGCTGGCGCTGGTCAAGAAGCTCGGCGTCACGCCGGAGGATAATGCCACCAGCCAGGCGCTGTCGAAGCAGGCGGCGGAAACCCACGCACGCCTCGACAAGCTGAGCGGCGCGGCGTTCGACGAGGCCTATGCAAAGAACGAGGCCGCCTATCATCAGACGGTCAACGGCGCGCTCAAGAGCACGCTGATCCCGTCGGCCGACAATGCGGAGCTGAAGTCGCTGCTGGAGACCGGGCTGACCCTGTTCACCGAGCATCAGCATCACGCCGAGCATCTGGCGGCGGAGCTTTGACAAGGCGATGAGGTTGCGTGCGTCCATCGTCGCCCTGGCGGTGCTGCTGATGCCTCTGCCCCCGGCATCGGCAGCGCCGCGTACCTACACGGTCGTGATCGACAAGATGAAGTTCGGGCCGGTTCCGGCCAACCTACGCGTCGGCGACCGGATCAAGTGGATCAACAAGGACATGTTCCAACACACCGCAACCGCGAAGGACAAGAGCTTCGACCTCGATTTGAAGCCTGGAGCCAGCGGGACGACCGTCGTTCGCAAGGCTGGCGCAATATCGGTCGTTTGCCGCTATCATCCGGGAATGCGCGCGATGGTGAAGGTGAAGCCATGACTGCCGTGAGGATCGCCACGCTGCCGACGGGAGATGTCGAGCTGGCGCGGCTGTGCGCAATGAAGGATCCGGCGGCGCTTCGGCAGGTGATCACCGCGAACAACCAGCGGCTGTTCCGCGCCGCGTGGAGCATCTTGAAAGACCGTAGCGAGGCCGAAGATGCGGTCCAGTCGGCCTATCTGAAGGCCTTCGCCCGGATCGGCGAGTTCGAGGGCCGGTCGGCGCTGTCGACCTGGCTGACGCGGATTACCATCAACGAGGCGCTCGGCCGGCTGCGTTCCAGCCGCCGCCGCAAGAAGAATCTCGAGGACCAGGGAGTATCTGTGCTGGACCATTATCGGGAGACGCTGATGCGCGGGTCTCAGCCTGCTGCGCCCGACGCCAGCCTGGCGCGGGAGCAGCTTCGCCTGTTGCTGGAGCGCGCGGTCGCGGGATTGCCTGACGCCTTCCGCTCGGTCTTCGTCCTTCGCGAGATCGAGGGATTGAACGTCGAGGAGACCGCCGAAGCGCTCGACCTTGCGCCCGCCACGGTGAAAACGCGATTGCTTCGGGCGCGGCGTAAGCTGCGCGATGCGCTGGAGCCCGACGTCCATTCGGCGATGGTCGGGGCCTTCCCCTTCGCCGGCGCGGACTGTGAGGCGATGACCGAAAAGGTCCTGACTGCCGTCCTGAACGGATAAAAGACTTTCCTACACAATATCCTATATGGTTCAAATGCTGCGACTCGGTGAAGCCGTTGGAGCAGTTTATGAGCGTAGAAGATTTGATTGACGAGTTGATCGAGCGGGAGGGCGGCTATGTCTGCCATCCCGCCGATCGAGGCGGGCCGACGCGTTTCGGCATTACAGAGGCGGTGGCGCGGGCGCATGGCTATGGCGGCGCGATGGCCGCACTTCCCCGTGACGAGGCGGCGGCCATCTATCGCCGGCTTTACTGGCTGCGGCCGAGGTTCGACCAGGTCGCCGAGCGGACGCCGCGCGTCGCCGCCGAGCTGTTCGACACCGGCGCCAACATGGGGCCCGCGGTCGCCGCTACCTTCCTCCAGCGAGCGCTGACCGCGCTTAATCGCGGCGGCAAGGATTATCCCGACCTGGTTCCAGACGGCGGCGTCGGCCCTGCGACGATCGCCGCGCTCGATGCGTTCATCGAAGCCCGTGGAACGCGGGGCGGCGAGACCGTCCTGCTCCGCGCCCTCGAGGCATTGCAGGGCGAGCGTTACCTTCGGCTGGCCGAAAAGCGTCCCGCCAACGAAGCGTTCCTCTACGGCTGGTTGGCAAACCGGATAGGCTCAAACTGAAAAGTTGACACGAGCCTTCCTGGCATCAATTTCATCAACTTTCCCTAAGGAAATATCCCATGGCAATCCTCGACGCGATCATCGCGCCTGTTTCCAAGCTTCTCGACAAGATCATCCCCGACCCGCTGGCCCGCGACAAGGCCAAGCTGGAGCTGTTGAAGCTCCAGGGCGACCAGGAGATGGCGACCATCGCCGTGCAGATGCAGGCGATCGTCGCCGAGGCACAGTCGTCCGACCCCTGGACCAGCCGTGCCCGGCCGAGCTTCCTGTACATGATGTATGCGCTGATCCTCTGGTCGATCCCGATGGGGCTCATCGCCGCCGCCGACCCGAAGATGGCGCAAGGCATCGCATCGGGCATGACCGCCTACCTGCGCGGCATTCCCGAAGAGCTCTATGCGTTGTTCGGCACCGGTTACCTCGGCTACACCGCCGCCCGCACCTGGGGTAAGGTCAAGGGCGCGGAGAAATAGAACTATCGTCATTGCGAGGAGCGTAGCGACGAAGCAATCCATGGGCGGATGACTGGATTGCTTCGCTGCGCTCGCAATGACGGCTAGAGCGGAAACGCAACTGGGAGGGGGCATCGATGAAGACCGAGCGGCTGAACGCGTTCACGGACGGGGTGCTGGCGATCGTCATCACCATCATGGTGCTGGAGTTGCCGACGCCGCACGGCACCGACTTCGCCTCCCTGCGCCCCGTTCTGCCGCTGTTCGGCGCTTACCTGCTGTCATTCGTCAACGTCGGCATTTTCTGGTCCAACCACCATCATATGCTTCAGGCGGCGGGCAAGGTGGATGGCCGGGTGCTGTGGGCCAACAACGCGCTGCTCTTTTCCCTGTCGCTGGTGCCGTTCGTCATTCGCTGGATCGGCGAGGAAGGCATCCAAGCGCTCCCGGTCGCATCCTATGGCGCGGTGCTCATTTTGGCGGCGGCGTCTTATCTGCTTCTGGAGCGGTCGCTGATCGCGGTCGAAGGCGAGGAATCGAAGGTGAAGGCCGCGGTCGGCTCCCGGCATAAGGAATGGATCAGCTTCATCGGCTATTCGTCGGCGCTGCCGCTGGCGTTCGTCTCGCCCTATATTTCGGTCGCCATCTATGTCGCTGTTTCGGCCATGTGGTTGGTGCCTGACAGGAGGTTCGAACGCTGGCGTTAGCTTGCATGGCCTGAATCGGCTTCCCACATCCCCGCTGAACCCGAGCGGGAGCGGACATTGGAACAATATCACGGCACCACCATCCTGGGGGTGAAGAAGGACGGCAGGACCGTCATCGCCGGCGACGGGCAGGTGAGCCTCGGCAACACGGTCATCAAGCCTAACGCCAAGAAAGTGCGGCGGCTGGGTGACGGTAGCGTCATCGGCGGGTTCGCCGGCGCGACCGCCGACGCCTTCACCTTGTTCGAGCGGCTGGAGAAGAAGCTGGAGGCGCATCGCGGCCAACTGCTCCGCGCCGCGGTCGAGCTGGCCAAGGACTGGCGGACCGACAAATACCTCCGCAACCTGGAGGCGATGATGATCGTCGCCGATCATGAGACGATGCTGATTCTGACCGGCAACGGCGATGTGCTGGAGCCTGAAGGCGGGATCGCCGCGATCGGCAGCGGCGGAAACTATGCGCTCGCGGCGGCGCGCGCGCTCTCGGAATATGAACCCGACCCCGAAGTGCTGGCCAAGCGCGCGATGGGAATCGCCGCCGAGGTCTGCGTTTTCACCAACGACCGGCTGACCATCGAAACGGTCGGCGAGTAAGAGATCAAATGAACGACAACCTGACCCCCAAGGCCATTGTTGCGGCCCTTGACGAGCATATCATCGGCCAGACCGACGCCAAGAAGGCCGTCGCCGTCGCTCTCCGCAATCGCTGGCGGCGGCAACGCCTCTCGCCCGAACTTCGCGACGAGGTGGTTCCGAAGAATATCCTGATGATCGGCCCGACCGGCTGCGGAAAGACCGAGATTTCGCGGCGGCTGGCGAAGCTGGCCGATGCCCCCTTCGTCAAGGTCGAGGCGACCAAGTTCACCGAGGTCGGCTATGTCGGCCGCGACG
>CAMPIY010000047.1 GCA_946886645.1 uncultured Sphingomonas sp. | reverse complement strand
TTCCGGCAACGCCTTCCACCTGCGCCTGCCCGCCAAGCTTCCCTTCCGAGCCCACCTCGCGCGCCACACGGGTCACCTCGCCCGCGAAGGCGTTGAGCTGGTCGACCATGACGTTGATGGTGTCCTTGAGTTCAAGGATTTCGCCCTTCACGTCGACGGTGATCTTTTTGGACAAGTCGCCGCTGGCCACGGCGGTCGTCACTTCGGCGATGTTGCGCACCTGGCTGGTCAGGTTGGTCGCCATCGCGTTGACGTTGTCGGTCAGGTCTTTCCAGGTGCCGGCGACGCCCTTCACATTGGCCTGTCCGCCCAGCTTGCCCTCGGTGCCCACCTCGCGGGCGACGCGCGTCACTTCGGACGCGAAGGAAGCGAGCTGCTCGACCATCGTGTTGGCGATCTTGCCGATGCGAAGGAATTCGCCACGCAACGGTCTTCCGTCGATCTCGACCGCCATGGTTTGCGACAGGTCTCCCTTGGCCACCGCGCCGATGACCCTGGCCACCTCGGCGGTCGGCTGCACCATGTCGTCGATCAGCTCGTTGACGGCGCGAAGCTTGGTTTCCCACCCGCCGCTTGCGCCGCGGACCCGGGCGCGCTGGTTGATCTTGCCCTCCTTGCCGACGACCTGGGAGAGCCGCTCGAACTCCTGGGTGAGTTGCTGGTTGAGCGATACGACTTCGTTGAACAGGATCGCGATGTCCTGATCCATGCCTTCGGAATCTTCGGAAAGGCGCACCGTGAAATCGCCACGGCGAAGGGATCGCAAGGCGGAGACAAGCTGCCGGCGATCGAGAAAATCCTGGGAACGTTGGGTTTTCACCGGTTAATCCTTCGTCAGCGCTTCTCCCCCCGCTCAAGGTTATGGCAGCCCACCCCGCTGCCGGAAAGCAAGGCATATCAAAACATTGATGCTTTGAACCCCCTGATTTTGCACCCCGTCTTCGTATCGTTTCGGCACATCTCAACGCACCGGAATTGCGAAAGTTCTACGTCCGTTACGATTTCCGACGGGATCAAGGGGTTGCCGTTCCGCCTCCAAGGCCGTTACCCTATGGTCATGGTTCGATGGTTGCCCAAGCGAAGCGCATGGCGCTGAGCCCAAAAGTCACACGATTCATCCAGTCAAGCTTTCGGTCCGTCTGGTCGCTTGAACTCCTCCTGCTGCTCAAACGCGACCCCAAGCCCTGGACCCAGGACGAGATCGTCAAGGCAATGCGCTCCAGCCAGCTCGTCGTGTCCCAGGCGCTGGAGTCGCTCGTGGCCGCAGGCCTTGTGACGGTGAGCGAAGCCGGCGAGGCCCTTTACACACCCATTTCAGAAGAAGATGCAAAGCTGATCGAGGAAACAGAGGCCCTGTTTGCCCGGCGGCCCGACACGATTCGACGATTGATCGTGGCGGCGTCCCGCCCAGGCCTTACTGCTTTCGCCGACGCGTTCCGGTTGGGGAGGGATTGATGGACGAATTGTTTCCGACGATCGTCTATTTGCTCTGTTTCGTGACCAGCAGCGCCTGCGCCTATCTGCTGGGCAGGAGCTACAGCAAGACGCGCGCGCGGCTGTTGCTGTGGAGCGCGATCTGCTTCCTGTTCCTGGCGATCAACAACCTGCTTTTGGTCGTCGACCTGGTATTTTTGCCGATCGACGTCGACCTTCGCTTCGCCCGGCTGATCACGGCGCTGGTCGCAACCTGTGTGCTGCTGTTCGGCTTCGTCTGGGACCTGGAGGAGGATTGAGATGATTCCTGCCTATACCTTCATGTCCGGGATGGTCGCCGCCGGCTTCCTTGTGTCCGGCCTCTTTTTCCTCCGCTTCTGGCGACGGACGCATGACAGCCTTTTCATCGCCTTCGCACTGGCTTTCTGGCTTCTCGGCCTGGGACAGACGCTGGTTGCGCTGACCGACATTCCGGTCGAGGAGCGCAGCTGGATCTATCTTCTGCGGCTGGCCGCCTTTTCCCTGATCCTGATCGCGATATTCCGGAAAAACCGGGCTTCGGCCTAGCGCGCCGGCCGGTTGGCGACCAGTTGATCGACCACGGCGGGATCGGCGAGCGTCGATGTGTCGCCAAGCGATGAAATGTCCCCTTCGGCAATCTTGCGCAGGATCCGCCGCATAATCTTGCCCGAGCGAGTCTTGGGGAGCGCGGGCGCGAACTGGATGACGTCGGGCGTCGCGATCGGCCCGATTTCCTTGCGCACCCACTGTACCAGCTCTTGCCGCAGCGTTTCGTCCGGTTCGATATCCGCGTTGACGGTCACATAGGCGTAGATGCCCTGTCCCTTGATCTGGTGCGGCATTCCGACCACCGCGGCCTCCGCTACATCGTCATGGGCGACCAGCGCGCTTTCGACTTCGGCCGTGCCCATCCGATGGCCGGAGACGTTGATGACATCATCGATCCGTCCCGTAATCCAGTAATAGCCGTCCTCGTCGCGGCGGCAGCCGTCGCCGGTGAAATATTTGCCGGGGAAGGTCGTGAAATAGGTCTGGAAGAAGCGCTCATGATCGCCCCAGACGGTGCGCATTTGTCCGGGCCAGCTATCGGTGATGACGAGACAGCCAGAGCCTGCGCCGTCGATCAGCGTGCCGTCGCTTTCGAGCAATTGAGGTTTCACGCCGAACATCGGCTTGGTGGCGCTGCCCGGCTTCAGCGGGATCGCACCCGGCATCGGCGCGATCATGGCCGCACCGGTCTCGGTCTGCCACCAGGTGTCGACGATCGGGCAGCGCCCTTCGCCGACAACGCGGTGATACCATTCCCAGGCTTCCGGATTGATCGGCTCGCCAACTGTCCCAAGCAATTTTAGCGACTTGCGGGACGTTCTTGTGACAGGTTCGTCGCCTTCGCGCATCAATGCCCGCAAGGCCGTCGGGGCGGTGTAGAAAATCTCGACGCCATATTTGTCGATGACTTGCCAGAAGCGGCTGCTGTCGGGCCAGTTGGGAACGCCCTCGAACATGACCTGCGTCGCGCCGTTCGCCAGCGGGCCGTAGACGATATAGCTGTGGCCCGTGACCCATCCGATGTCCGCCGCGCACCAGTAAATCTGGCCCGGCCGGTAATCGAACACATATTGGTGGGTCATTGACGCCCAGACGGCATAGCCGCCGGTGGTATGCAGCACGCCTTTCGGTTTCCCCGTTGAGCCCGACGTGTAGAGAATGAAGAGCGGGTCTTCCGCGCTCATCTCCTCCGGCTCGCATTCAGCGCTCGCCCCCGACATGGCCTCGGCCCAGTCGACGTCGCGCCCTGTTTTCATCGGGATTTGGGCGCCGGTGTGCCGGAAGACGATGACGCGCTGAACCGAAGGGCATTCGTCGAGCGCTTCGTCGACGTTGGCCTTCAAGGGGATGGGTTTGCCACCGCGACGCCCTTCGTCGGCGGTGATCACCAACTCGGAATCGCAGTCCTGGATGCGACCCGCCAACGCTTCCGGCGAAAACCCGCCGAATACAACCGAGTGAATCGCCCCGATCCGGGCGCAGGCGAGCATCGCCACCGCCGCTTCGGGAATCATCGGCATGTAGATGGTGACGCGATCTCCCCTCGCGGCGCCATTCGCCTTCAGCACATTGGCGAATTTGCAGACCATTTCGTGCAATTCGCCATAGGTGATCGACCGGCCATCTTCGGAAGGGTCGTCGGGCTCCCACAGGATAGCGACATCGTCCCGCCGGCCGTCGAGGTGCCGGTCCAGGCAATTGGCGCTGAGATTGAGCGTGCCGTCGGCGAACCAGCGGATGCCAAAGTCATCCTTGTGGAAGCTGGTCTCCTTGATCCTGCTGAAGGGACGCATCCAGTCGAGCCGCGCCGCCTCACGCATCCAGAAGGCATCGGGATCCTCGACGGATTCGCGGTACATCGCCTCGTACCGGTCGGCGTCAATCAGCGCATGGTCCGCCCATTCCTTGGGCACCGGATAAACGGCATCGGTCATCGAAGTCTCTCCCTCGATATGGCCCTAGCTTAGCCGTTAAAGCGGCCCTGCACAGCCCGCTCGTAGCCTCGCCGCGCCCGCTCGTCGAAGCCTTGCTTGACTTGGATGACGCCCGATCTACTGTGTTATGCGAATAACACGGGGGATTTCATGCTCGAACTGGTTTCGGTCAGCCACACCTACGGCAACGGCACGCGCGCGCTCGACAATGTCAGCCTGTCGATTCCACGGGGCATGTACGGCCTTCTTGGCCCTAACGGCGCCGGCAAGTCGACCCTGATGCGGACCATCGCGACGCTGCAGGTGCCCACCGAAGGCACGATCAAGTTCGGCGACATCGATGTGCTGGCCAATCCCGAGGATTTGAGGAAGAGGCTCGGCTATCTGCCCCAAGACTTCGGCGTCTATCCCCGCGTTTCCGCCTATCAGATGCTTGACCATCTGGCCGTGCTGAAAGGCATATCCGCATCCGGCGAGCGCAAGGCCGTCGTCGAAGGATTGCTCGGCCAGACCAACCTGTGGGCGCACCGCAACAAGGCGCTGGCGGGCTTCTCGGGCGGTATGAGGCAGCGGTTCGGGATCGCCCAGGCGCTGATCGGCAATCCGGAGTTGATCATCGTCGACGAACCGACGGCGGGCCTCGACCCTGAGGAGCGCAACCGCTTCCTCAACCTGCTTGCCGATATCGGCGAAAAGGTGGTCGTCATCCTGTCGACCCACATCGTCGACGACGTCGCCGACCTGTGCCCGCGCATGGCCGTGCTGGCCAATGGCCGGGTCCAGCTTGAGGGTTCCCCGAGAGAACTCATCGCGGCAACCCACGGACGTGTGTGGAGCAAGACCATCCGCCGCGAAGAGCTGGAAATCTACCAGTCGGAACATACGATCATTTCAACCCGGCTGTTCGCCGGCCAGACGATCATCCATGTCCTGGCCGACCGGCAGCCCGCCGGGTTCCATGCTGTCGAAGCGGGGCTGGAGGACGTCTATTTCTCGACGCTCGCCGACCTTCGTCGCGCGGCCTGAGCGGAGCCTGACCCATGATCCTCGACGTCGCGCGGTTCGAATTCCGCTACCAGCTTCGTAACCCCGTATTCTGGGTCGCGCTGATCATTTTCTTCCTGTTCGGCTTCGGATTGACCGCGAGTGCCAACGTCAGCCTGGGAACGCCGGGCGCCGTTCATGAGAATGCCCCGTTCGCCATCGCCATGGCGCTCGCGCTGTTCGGGATATTCTATCAGTTCGTCACAACCAGCTTTGTCGCCAACGCCATCGTTCGCGACGATGCGACCGGCTTTGGCCCGATCGTCCGCGCGACCCCGTTGACCAAGACCGAGTTCGTGCTTGGCCGGTTCATCGGCGGGTTCGGAATCGCGCTGGCCGGATATTTCATGGTGCCGTTGGGGATGGCCGTCGGTGTCATGATGCCGTGGGTCGACCCGGAGACGGTCGGGCCGAATGGACCCGCGCCTTACCTCTGGCACTATCTGATCATCGCCGTCCCCAACCTCTTCATCAGCTGCGCCTTCCTGCTGGCGCTGGCGACGACGTTCCGGTCGATGCTGGCGAGCTATATCGGGGTGCTCGTCTTCCTGATGGGCTACACCATCACTTTGGTCATTACCGGCGACAAGCCGGAGTGGTTGCCCTACCTCGCCAAGTTCGAGCTGCTTGGGCTGGCCGCGATCCAGGAAATGGTCCGATACTGGACCACGGCGGAGCTCAACACCCGTCTCCTGCCTCTCGAAGGCAATCTGCTGATCAACCGCCTGTTCGTCCTGGGGCTGGGCGTTGTCTTGCTCGCCGGGACGCTGTGGCGCTTCTCGATGGCCGAGCGCGCCCCGTCGAAACGCAGACTGCGCAAGCTCGCCAAGGCCGAAGCTCGTGAAGTTGCCGATGCTGAAAATGTGCCGGGGGCGAGCGGCGTGGCGATGCCGTCATTCGGAGCCGCGACGGTTCGCGCCCAGCTTCTCACCCGCCTCCGCATGGAAATCGGACAAGTACTGAAAAGCCCGGGCCTGATCGTCATCCTGCTGCTGGCGGTCTTCAATGCCACCGCGGATTTGTGGACCGGCCGGATCATGTACGGAACGTCGACGCATCCGCTGACCGCCAACGTGATCGACACGCTACGGCAGGGCTTTCCGCTGTTCCTGCTGATGATCTCGATTTTCTATGGCGGCGAACTGGTCTGGCGGGAACGCGACCGGAAGCTCCATGAGATCCTCGACGCCACACCGACCGCCGATTGGGTGATCGTGCTGCCCAAGGTGCTGGCGATCGTACTCGTCCTGATGCTGGTCAACCTGGCCGGCGTCGTAACCGGCACGGTGACCCAGCTTTTGCGCGATTCGAGCGATTTTTCGATCGGGCAATATCTGACCTGGTTCCTGGCCCCAGCCACGATCGACGCCGTGCTGATCGCGCTACTCGCCGTGTTCATGCAGGTCGTCAGCCCTAACAAATATGTGGGCTGGGGCCTGATGCTGGTGTGGTTCGTCGCCGGCATCTTCCTCAGAAACCTGGGCTACGTAAACATCCTCTACACCTATGCAGGAACGCCGGCCGAGCCGCTGAGCGACATGAACGGCACCGGCGGCTATTGGGTCGGTGCGGCATGGGCAAGATTCTACTGGCTGTGCATCGGCGTGCTGCTGATGCTGGCAGCCCACCTCGTCTGGCCGCGCGGCACGGTGACGTCGCTGACGCCGAGGCTGCGCAATGCCGGGAAGCGGTTCAACTTGACGGCCGCCACGGTAGGGGTCGTCGCGGCGGCCGGCGCGGTGGGGAGCGGCCTGCTCATCAACCACAATATCAAGCAGCTTAACGTCTACCGTACCAGCGACGAGGTCGAGGCCTACACCGCTGACCTGGAGAAGAAGTATCTCAAATATGAGAACACGCCGCAGCCGGTCGTGACCGATGTCCGCATTTCGGCCGACCTCCATCCGAAGGACCACCGGATTGATGTCGTTGGCCGCTACGGGCTGCGCAACGACACGGGGGCGCCGTTGAAGGAAGTCCATGTCCGAAAGGGCAACTTCGACGTTCGCTTCTCCAAGCTGGAAATTCCCGGGGCGCGTCGCGTCTCCGAGGACGAGCGCTTCGGCTATTCGATTTTCCGCTTCGACCGCCCACTCGCGCCGGGTGCCACGGCGGAGCTGAACTTCGCCTCTCAAATCTGGCATCAAGGTTTCCGCAACAGCGGCCCGGCGACCGACATCGTGCTGAACGGCACCTTCGTGAACAATTTCGACATTGCACCGATCATCGGCATGAACCGCATCGGCCTGTTGTCGGATCGGGTCGAGCGGCGGCGGCAGGGCCTCCCAGCCGAGCTCAGGCCCGCCAAGCTTGAAGATATGAAGGCGACAGCCTTCAACCAGATCCGGTCGGACTGGGTCAGGACCGACATCACGGTCACGACGGACGCGGACCAACTGCCGATCGCGCCCGGCGAGCAGGTGTCGCAGATCACGAGGGACGGCCGACGGACGGCGCGTTTCGTCACCCGCGCACCCATCCACAACTTCTTCTCGATCCAGTCGGCGCGCTATGCCGTGGATCACAGCAAGCATGGCGGCGTGAACCTGGACATCTATTACCACCCTGCCCACCGCTGGAACGTTCCGGCGATGCGCAAGGCGTTGGCCGCGGGCCTCGATTATTACCAGGCGAATTTCGGGCCCTATCAGTTCGGCTACGCGCGGATCATCGAATTCCCCGGCTATGCCAGCTTCGCGCAGGCCTTCGCCGGGACCATGCCCTATTCGGAAAGCATCGGCTTCGCCGCCGACAACAGCGATCCAGAGAAGATCGACTACGTCACC
This sequence comes from uncultured Sphingomonas sp., assembly GCA_946886645.1. The sequence continues at coordinate 2,363 of CAMPIY010000047.1, read as the reverse complement.
TATGTGACCGCGCATGAATTAGGCCACCAATATTGGGCGCACCAGGCGGTCGGCGCGGACATGCAGGGTTCGACCATGCTGACCGAGACGCTGGCCCAATATTCGGCGCTGATGGTGATGAAGAAAATCTTCGGGCCGGACAAAATCCGCCGCTTCCTGAAATATGAGCTCGACGATTACCTGGGCAGCCGCAAGGGCGACGCGATCGAGGAAGTCCCCCTCATGCGCGTCGAGAACCAGCCCTATATCCACTACAACAAGGGCGCGCTGGTCATGTATTTGCTGCAGGAACGCATCGGCGAAGGTGCGGTCAACCGCGCGCTCTCCCGTTATCTGACCAAGAGGCGGTTCGCGGGCCCGCCCTACCCGCGCACGCTCGACCTGATCGCCGAGTTCCGCAAGGAGGCGAAGACCGCCGAGCAGCAGGCCCTGATCACCGACCTGTTCGAGCGGATCACCCTCTATGACCTGAAGGCGACCGAGGCGGCTGCGACCAAAAATGCCGACGGCAGCTGGACGACGAAAGTCACGGTCGAAGCGGCCAAATATTACGCCGACGGAAAGGGCGTGGAGCGCCCTGCCCCGCTTCACGAAGCCATCGAGGTGGGGCTGTTCTCCGAACGGCCGGGCCTCGGCAGCTTCGACCGCAATGACGTGATCAGCATGGAACGGCGTCCTGTCGGCAACGGCAAGCAGCAGGTGGTCATCAGGTCGAAGCGCAAGCCGGCCTTCGCGGGGATCGATCCCTATAATTTCATGATCGACCGCAACAGCGACGACAATCTCATCGGGGTTACCGGCTGATTTCGAGGCAAAGCGCCTGTCCCGAATTTCGGGCCTCGCGCTTCGCCACGGGCTTCGCTAGCAGGACGCCATGACCATCCTCGTTACCGGAGCCGCCGGGTTCATTGGATCATCGGTAGCCCACGCGCTTCTTCAGCGCGGAGAGGAAGTCATCGGGATCGACAATCTCAACGACTATTACGACCCGGCACTGAAGCGCGCCAGGATCCAGCGGCTGCGCGACGCCTTCGGGAATGCCTTTACCTTCGAGCAGGTCGACTTCGGTGACGATGACGCGCTGAAGGCCTTTGCCGGACCACACCGTTTCGATCGCATCGTCCATCTCGGCGCGCAGGCGGGTGTCCGCTATTCGCTGGTCAATCCGCAGGCCTACATCCGGTCAAACCTGATGGGGCAGATCAACATGCTAGAGCTCGCGCGCCACCGCGAGGTCGATCATTTCGTCTATGCCAGCTCTTCATCGGTCTATGGCGGGAACGATACTCTTCCGTTCCGCGTCGAAGACCGGGTCGACCATCCCATCTCGCTCTACGCGGCGACAAAGAAGGCCGACGAGTTGATGGGCGAGAGCTATGCCCACCTCTTCCGCATTCCGATGACGGGCCTTCGCTTCTTCACCGTCTATGGGCCGTGGGGCAGGCCCGACATGGCGATGTGGCTATTTACCAAGGCGCTCTACGAGGGCCGGCCGCTCACCATCTTCAACAATGGCGAGATGAAGCGGGATTTTACCTTCATCGATGACATTGTCCGTGGCGTCGTCGCCTGCCTGGACGGCCCTCCTGCCGACGATGGGCAAGAGAAGGCGGGCGGAAGCAAATCGCCCCATGCCGTCTATAATATCGGCAATCACCGCTCGGAGGACTTGATGCGGATGGTTAGACTGATCGAGGAGGCAACCGGCCGACAGGCGGAGATCGACTATCGGCCGATGCAGCCTGGAGACGTCAAAGATACGTTCGCCGACATCAGCGCAATCCAGCGCGACCATGGTTTCGAGCCGACTACGCGTATTGACGAAGGCGTTCCCCTCTTCGTCGAGTGGTTCAAGGCGTACCACCACATCGATTAGGAGCGCGAATGCCAGTCCCCGCCATCTTCGACCGACTTCGGCTGCCCGTCATCGGCGCCCCTTTGTTCATTGTATCCAACCCGGACCTGGTGATTGCTCAGTGCAAGGCAGGAATTGTCGGTAGCTTCCCGGCGCTGAACGCGCGCCCGCAGAGCCAGCTCGACGAATGGATTCACCAAATCACCGAGGAACTGGCGGCCCACGACCGCGATCATCCCGACGCGCCGTCCGCGCCGTTCGCGGTCAACCAGATCGTGCATCGCTCCAACGACCGGTTCGAACAGGACATGATGACCTGCGCCAAGTGGAAGGTGCCGATCGTCATCACCTCGCTGGGCGCTCGCGAGGATTTGAACCATGCCGTCCACGATTGGGGCGGCATCACGCTCCATGACATCATCGACGACCGTTACGCCCGCAAAGCGATCGAGAAGGGTGCGGACGGAATTATCGCCGTCGCGGCGGGCGCCGGAGGGCACGCCGGGCG
>CAMPIY010000046.1 GCA_946886645.1 uncultured Sphingomonas sp. | reverse complement strand
TAGGGAGGCTGGTGGACGCACTAGGGCTCGAACCTAGGACCCGCTGATTAAGAGTACCCAATAATGTGGCAAATTGTAGAATGAATTCAGCACCTTAGCTGCCCCGCGCTTTTTTCGAGACTCTACAATTTGCCACAGCATTTCCTCACTGACCCGGCCAGACCGAAGCACGAAATGGGTCACAATTCGGCCATAGGTCTGAAGCCAATGTTTTATTCCAAATCGGTCATATCCGCTTGGTAGCTAACAACCAGTTCCGCGACTCATGGGGAAGGTTCTGCCTCAGGCAGCGGTACCGGCAGGCTGAAGGTGACGATGGTCCCGCGCTTGTTGCTCTGCTCGATCCAAATCCTTCCGCCCTGCGATTCGACGATCGTCCGCGATAGCGCGAGGCCCAGCCCGAGTCCGCCTTCCTTGTGCGTCCCGAGCGCAGTGAAGGGATCGATTCCATTTGCAATCCCGTCGCCATTGTCCTGAACCGAGACGAAGAGGATGGCGCCACCAATGTCGGGAGCGGTCGAGACAAGGACCTCGCCGCGCCGGTCCTTCGGAATGGCCTCGATCGCATTCTTGACGAGATTATGGATCACCTGCTTCACGAGGGCCATGTTGCCGACCGCCTCATCGGCGGCGGGGTCTATCTGGACCTTGATCCTGACCCTGCTTTCATCGGGGTGCCCACGAATGAGCAGGCAAGCGCGTTCGACGGCGTCAGCGATCGAATAGATGCAGCTGTCGGCGGAGCCGCCGGAGAGGGACTGGCGTGCCGCGCCGATGATTTCCGCGACCGCCACGATCTGCTCTTCGGCCTGGTCGAGATAATCGAAGCCCTGGGGGTCATCCGGCGCGCTGCGCATCCTCCGTCGAGCAGCGGCGACAAAATTGGCGGCGACTCCAAGGGGCTGATTGAGCTCATGGGCGAGTGTTGCGGCAAGCGCGTTCATCGCGTCGAGCCGGGCGTGCCCCGCGAGCCGCTCCTGGAGCTGCGTCATGTGTCGCTCCTGATCAGTCGATTGATCCACGCCATGGATGCGGACCACTTCGCCGCTCTGGTCAAGCACGGGCTCGGCGACGATTCGGCGATGCGACTTGCGGCCGCCCGCCAGCGTGGCGACGACGTCCCAGCTTGCCGCTTCGCCGGTCCGGCAGATGGACCTCAGGCCAGCCCGGACCTCTTCCCGGCCGGCCTCGTCGATCGTCTCTTCGAACGCTTCAAAGGCAGTGATCCGCCGGGCGCGGTCGCGGCCATATAATGCGCAAAGATTGTCGGACCAGACCAGCTCGTCGGTCGACGGCCAATAGTCCCAGTCACCCATTCCCCCGATCCGCTGCGCTTCGTTGAGTTTCGCATTGGCGGCCGACAGGATGGCGAGCTGGCGCCGGCGCTGGCCGATGCCGGCGACCAGAAGCCCCGCGGCAGCGATGATCGCCGCAACCGCGGCGCCAAGCATCGCAAGCTGGAAGTGCCGTCGCGCCTCAAGGGTTGCGATCAGCTGATCCATCGAAACGCCGCTGGTCGCGAACACCCCATATTCCGGGATTCGGCGATGAGAGAAGATGCGCCAGCGCCCGTCGAGGCTGCTCGGGCCGTAATAGCTTCCGTTGGGCGCCCTGGCTTGGCGCTGCATGACCAGCCGGCCCTGCAGATGCTGCCCGGTGCTGAAATGAGCCCCTTCACGGCGCGCGCGCGTGATTCCGTCAAGGCCGATCAGCGAGACAAGGTCATCCTGGTCGAACTGCACTTCACGCGAAAAATCGAGCATGTGATGCGGCTGAAAAAGGATTGCGATAAAGCCTTGCCTTCCACCGCTTCGAAACCGGCGTGAAAGCGCAACGAATTGGATCCCGCTCGCCGCAGCGAAGGGAGGAGTAATCGCGACATCGGTCGACTGGCTGTGCGCGAAGGCTCGAAGAAGGCGCCAGTTGGCGGGAGAGAGCGACATTCCTCCGGCGACAAGATTGTCCGCCTCGCCGAGGGACACCGCGACCCCCTCGACATAATCCATCCTTGGAAGGAAGCTCGAATTGACGACCCCGCTCGCCGCCTTTGCACTGGTTGCTCCCTCGGCTTCAAGGCGCTCCGCCAATTGATCGGTCGCGACCTTTCCTATCTCCAGCGATCGCAGCACATATTGCTGGAAAATCTGGACCCGTGCCTGGTTCTGGCGGATCTCCGAGCCGATCGCGCTCCGCCGATCGCCCTCGACCTGCCGGGCGGTAACCAGGAAGATGGCAAGAATGGAGAGGAGGGCGCCGGCGATGATGGCCCATTGGCTGCCGGACAAGCCATGGCCCTCCTTGACGCGGTACATCATGTTAACTTTCGGTTATAGAGAAATGATTACTAGGACAAGTCCGTGGAGGCGACGATACAGTGATACTACTGTAGTAAAATCCCGATATTTCGAAAATTGCCGACAAATGCTTCTTTATCGATCCTGCAACCTGGATCGAAACGACGATGAATTACCAATCAAAGGGATTGAGGTTCGCGACGCTGGTCCGCAGTGGGATGGTCGCGGGCGACGGGCAGCAGGCCAAGGACCTCGCCCGTATCATTCGCGCCCGGCGGAGCCGGCAGCATTATTTCCCGGCCCACCTGTTCGCCGATCCGGCCTGGGATATCCTCCTCGCGCTCGCCCTTGCCGATCTCGAGCAGCAAAGGCTGTCTGTCAGCGAATTGTGCAAGGCGGCCGAGGCCCCGCAAAGCACGGCCCTGCGCTATATCCAGACGATGGTGGAGGAAGGACTGATCGAAACGGTTGACGACCCGCTCGACCGCCGGCGCAAATTCCTTTCCCTGAGCGCCGCCGCCGCCGGCCAGATGGCACTCTACCTGAATTCCCAGCATCTCGCGGGCCTCAAGGCTGCCTGACATGGCCGACATCCGTGACGGACTGCTCCGGTCGATCGAAGCGATCGAGGCCAGGGCGGCATTGACGTTCAGTCCGTCGCTCAAAAGGGCCTATCTCGACCTTGCGGATCATTATCGATCCCGCTTGCGGAATGGCCACCCTTATCCAAGGGCTTAGGACAGGGCGTCGACAGCGTCGTTGCCGGACATTCCAAGCACATCCCCATGAAGCGCGATCGCCATCAGCTCGGCGACGTTCCTGCAGCCGAGCCGGTCCATTGCCCTGGAGCGATGCATTTCGACCGTCCGGATGCTCAAGGCGAGCTCATGGGCAATTGCCTTGTTGGTCTTGCCATGGGCAAGGCCCTTCACGACTTCCAGCTCGCGAGGGCTGAGCTCGGCGAGCTTGACCTGGGCCATGAGGCGGATGGCATCCGACGTGCCTTTATTTCGAAGCGCTTCGGTTTCCCGGTGGAGGATGGCGAGGAGTTCGGCCTCGCGAAAGGGCTTCTGGATGAAGTCGCGGGCGCCAAGCCGGAGCGCGCGGATGGCGGCGTCGACATCGCCATGGGCGGTCATGATGATCGCTGGGAAACCGAGCTTCATCGCCTTCAGGCGCGCGACAAGGTCGAGGCCGTCCATCCCCGACATGCGAAGGTCGGTGAGCAGGATTCCCGGCGCGAGATCGGCGGATGCGGCAAGAAATTCCTCGCCCGAAGCAAATAAACAGGTCGAAAAGCCGACACTTTCCAGAAGAGCATCCAAGGATCTCCTCATGGGCGCATGGTCGTCCACGACGTAAATCGTCATAGGGTCCAAATTCATATTCGAAGTTTTTGATCCGCCCGCCAGGTTGAGCGAAATAGGGTGATACACTTCGACATTCCTCGACGGAACGCGCAGCACCCTTGGATCAAGGATGCTGCGACGCCCATGTACCGAGCGGCCCGACGTTATGCCCTCTAGTAAGTTGTTGCAATCATTAAGTGAAGGCCGCACGATCCGTCTCCGGTCAATTGGTCCCGCTCTTTGCCATGCTGGAGGACCGGAAGGCGCCGGGATTCGATTCCAGCCGCTGGCGGTGGACGAGCATGATGGGCGGACCGGATAAAGAGCTGCTTATTAAAACATCCATTTTGGACATTAATTCGGTCCATTCTGGAAGATGGGCCACAGAATAGCTGGCGACTAGGTCCATAATGAACCAAAGTGAAACGCTCCCTAAGCCTCTCCGGCCCACAACCGGGGCATGCTCTTGCTGCTCGCGATCCTGTCTAGCGCATCGATCTCGTCGCCTCCTTCGCCAAAGGTCGAGCGGCGGGCGAGCGCGGCCGTCCAGATCGTCCGCGGCCGGGCGGTTTCGGCCGAGAGCTGGCGGCCGGCCGCCAATTCGGCCCAGCGGGAGACGGTCCATGTCGAGCCGGACGGCAGCAGGACCTTGCTTCGGCTGACCGAGTTTCAGTGATGAGTGCGTCCCGCAGGCCGCGCGAGCACCGGATGAACGTCGTCCTTCCAGCCAGGATGAAGGATAATCGCGGCTGGCACGATGTGCGCATCCTCAATATTTCCACGCGGGGGCTGATGGCCCGGTCGCAGGCGGCGCCTTCGAGGGGTGCTTTTCTCGAGCTTCGCCGAGGAAGCCACATCATTGTCGCAAGGGTGGTCTGGAGCAACGGCGAGCAGTTCGGGCTGCAGTCCCAGTCCCGGCTGGTGCCGAGCCAGATCATCGAGGAGAAGCCGGGCGAGGCAATGTCTCCCCCAAGCCCGGGCGCCAGTCCGGCGGTCGAGCGCCGCTCCTCTGCCAGGCGAACCGGGCATGACCATGAGCAAAGCCGCTGGCGGGCGCGGGCGTTCGAATTTCTGGGGATCGTTGCGATGGCCGGCTTGTTGGGGGTCCTGGCGCTCGACGTCAGCCAGAAGGCGCTGGCCCATTCGATGAAGGCCGTCAACGACAGCCTTGGGGCCGCGCGTTCGTCACGCAACTCCTAGCATATCGCCGCCGTCCCGAGACAGCTATTCCGGGGAAATTAGGGCGAGGCCGGTTCGGTCCCTACCGGCAGGCGGGCCATCCCTGGCTTCTTCACCGCCGCACCAGGACATTTCCGTTCCTTGCCCGGCAACCGCGAGTTTTGCGGCGTCGACCGCCGCGCTGCCCGGTTCCGGCCACAGGAGACGGATTGGCAGCGATGTCCGGCCAATATTGCCGCTGATGCAATAATCGGCCGAATTCGGGCCGTCCGACCGGCCAAGGCGTTTCAGGTCGAGCCTTGGAGCGACCGAGAGGACGATTCGGACAGTCGCGCTCGACGATGGGCCGGCGGGGGAGGCGGCGGCCGGCGACGCCCAAAGCATCAGCAGCAGCAGCGCTGCCCGCCGGCTTGCCGTTCCAGCCGGAGCGGCGGGATATGACGACAATGATCGATCGAAAGCGGCTTTCATGGTCCCCTCATAGGGAGCTTTGACCAATGCGAGCTTGCAATTCGGTCCAAAATGGACGGTTCGGGCCTGGTGGCCACCGCGGTCGCGGTTATGCGCTTTTTGGAGCCCGCGAGAGGCGCAAATGCCCGGGTTTAACTCAAAATTAAATGGTCATGATGTCTAAGTCGTTGACGATACCTCCATTTTGGAGGCTTTTTGTGGGGATCGAACATGGTTAATCGCTCGGTTGGCGCGCTATTCGCGGGCGCTCTTTCAGCCCTGCTGGCAACGCCGGCGGCGGCATCCACCCAGGGAACCTTCGGCGCGACGTCGACGGGATCGGTGACGATCAATGCCTCGGTCCCGGGGCGGGTCCGGATCAGCGGACTTAGCGACGTAACCTTTGCCAATGCCGACCCGTCGGTCGCGGCGAGCAACGCCCAGAATGTCTGCGTGTGGAGCAACACCAGCACCCGGGGCTATACGATCACTGCTACCGGAAGCGGTGCGGCCAATGCCTTCACGCTGGCGAGCGGAGCATTGCCGGTCGTTCCTTATACGGTCCAATGGGCCCAGACATCCGGCCAGACCAGCGGCACGGGACTATTGGCGGGAACCGCGCTCACCGGCCAAACGTCGGGCGCGATCAATTCGGACTGCTCTGCGGGTCCGTCCTCGTCGGCCAGCCTGGTCGTCTCGGTCGCATCCCCGGATCTGCAGGGAATGACGGCGGGCGTGACCTATAACGGTACGCTGACCCTCGTCGTCGCGCCCGAATAAGGCTTGGGGGCAGGCCAGGCCGATGCCGCCGGTGACATTCCCGCGGACGGCCGGCAACGGACCCGAATCCCGGCATCGGGCGTCGGCGATCGGCGTCCTTGCCGCTTTTCTGCTGGCGACCCCGGCTCCGGCGCTTGCCCAGAAGGTCCGGATCACCAATCTCTCAGACGTCGACTTCGGGACGATCGCGAATCTCCAGGCGGACAGCAGGCGGTCGCAGAACATCTGTCTCTACAGCAATGCGACCGCGGGCGGCTACAGCGTGGTCGCCACTGGCTCCGGGCCGGGCTCGGGCTTCAGTCTCTCAAGCGGCCCCAACCAATTGCCCTTTGACGTGGAGTGGAGTGGCCAGTCCGGCCAGTCGTCCGGTGCCGCCTTGTCGCCCAATGTGGCACTCACCGGGCAGACCAGCTCCGCGACCCAGCAATTCTGCAATAGCGGCCCGGCGAGCTCGGCGAGCCTGATCCTTGTCCTCAGGGGATCCGAACTCGCCCGCGCGCGCCAGGGAAATTACAGCGGCACACTGACCCTCCTCATCGCGGCCGAGTGAGGAGGCAGCAATGGATCGCCGCCGCCCCCGCGCTTATGCCCTCATCGGAATTACGGTTAGCGCCGCGTTCATGATTGGCGCGCCGGCGTATGCGTCGGAGGGCAGCCGGCTGACGATGGCGGCCCCGCCGGGCTTCGAAGACCTTGCCGCCGAGCGGCAATTGCTGCTCGATGTCTGGTTCGGGGGCCGCAAGCTTGGCGAAGCGCGAGTCCGGGTGGCGCCCGGCCTGCTGACGTTCGAGGATCCGGCGGCTGTCGCGGCGCTCGTTCCCGAGGTCGCCCGGCCGCTCGAGCTTCGGCAGGCGCTGGAAGGCGCACTTGAAACCAATGTGTCGCGGCTTTGTGGCGCATCGCGGGAGAAAGGCTGCGGGTCGATCGAACCCTTGGCGGCGGGCGTGATCCTCGACGAGGAGCGGTTCCGGGTCGACCTGTTCGTCAATCCCGCGCTTTTAGAGACGCCCGATCAGGCGTCCGACGCCTATCTCGACCGGCCGGGCGCGGAACCCTCGCTGATCAGCCTGTTCGGAGCGACCTTGTCGGGATCCAACCGCGGCGATCAAAGCTGGCACGTCCAGAACCGGACGATCGCCGCGGTCGGGTCGCTGAGGGTCAGGAGCGACATGTCGCTATCGTCCGGCACCGGCGTGACGATCGACAATCTTGCGGCCGAAAAGGATCTGAAAGACTGGCGCTACATCGCCGGAATCTTCTGGGCGCCGGGAACCGAACTCGTCGGCCGGCGAAGGATTGCCGGGATCGGTGCGACCACCCAGCTCGACACGCTCCAGGACAGGGACGCCCTCAGCGCGACACCTCTGGTCCTTGCTCTTCAACACCAGGCGAGGGTCGAGCTGCTGGTCGACGGCCGGCTCGTCAGCTCTCGCATCTATCCCGCCGGCAACCGGCTGGTGGACACCGAGGCGCTGCCGGGTGGCTCCTACGAAGTCCTCCTCCGGATCCAGGAGGATGGCCTGCCCGTCCGGATTGAGCGGCGCTTCTTTTCTCGGGGGACGCTCATGGCGCCGCTCGGCCGTCCGCAGTTCGCCGCCTTCGCCGGGATCCTGCCGTCGGCCGGTCCGGGCCTGTCGCTGGACCATGGCGACGCCTTCTACCAGCTCTCGGCATCCTACCGGGTCGCGCCGCGCATCGGACTAGACGCGTCGGTCCTCGGAACGGGCCGCAAAGCGATCCTGGACGGCGGGGTGGTGTGGCAGTCCGGCCTTGCGCAGGTCCGACTTTCCGCCCTCCTGTCCTCGTCGCTCGATTATGGCGCCTCGATCAGGGCCTCGAGCAGCGGCAAGGGGCCGCTTGCCTTCAGCTTCGACCTTCGCACGATCAAGAGCCGCGACGGCCGCCCGCTCATGCCCGTCGCAAGCTCGAGGGGAACGTTCAGCGAGGATCCCGAAGCCGGTTTCGGCGACCGTGGCAGCTATACGCAGGCGATCGGGGTCGCCAGCTACCGGCTTGGGGACGCGAATTTCCGCCTGACCGGCCTTTACCGCCGCGGCGGGACCGAAGACTCGACCTATAGCATCGGAGCCTCGGTCGACATGCCGGTGATCCGCACCGGACGGTGGGACATTGTGGTTCAGGCCGATGTCCGCAAATCCGAGCATGAGCTGGCGTCCTTCCTCGGCGTTCGCTTCCTCCTAAATCGGGGGGAGCTGGCGCTTTCGGGCTCGGCCGGAACGATCCATCAGTCGGGTCGGCCCGGCGACGATGAGCGACTGGTCGGTGAGGCCCAGCTGGCCTGGGCCCGGACGCTTGCGAACGAGGGCCAATTGTCGACCGATGCCGCGATCGGCCGGGATTCGGACGGCTCCTATGCCCGCGCCAGCGCTTATGCCCGGACGCCGCTCGTCAACGCCCGCGCCGATCTGCTCCACCAGTTCGGTGATCTCGCGACCACCCAATATGCGGCCACCCTTGAAAGCGGATTCGTCATGAGCGGCCATGGCGTCGGAATGTCGGGGCGGGAAATGAACGATTCGGCGGTCGAGGTATCGGCCGACGGCATCGCGCCGGGCCAGCGGTTCGAGCTGCTGGTCGACGAAGTCGCGCGCGGAACCGTGGGCGCCGACCGGACAACGCGGGTCTTCCTGCAGCCCTATCGGTCCTACCATATCAGGCTGAGGCCGCTCGGCGCGCAGGCTGCCAGCTTCGACACCGCGGCCAGGCAGGTGACGCTTTACCCGGGCAGCGTCGCCGCGCTCCACTGGGATGTGACCCCGCTGTTCGTTCTGTTTGGCCAGGCCGTCGACGGGCTCGGCCGGCCGGTCGCTAACGCTGAGATCAAGGGAGCCTTCGGCATCGGCCGGAGCGACGGCGAAGGCTATTTCCAGATCGAGACGAGGAGCGGCGACGTGCTAGGGTTCGAACCGGCTTCAGCTCCGGCCTGTGCCGTCACGGTCGGCAAGGCGCGGCAGCGCGATGGCTATGTTTCGGGAGGGAAGGTCCAATGTCGGTGAGGATGCGCTTGAACGGCCGAGGCGCCGCGGCAATCGCGGTGAGGGCAGGGCTTGCACTTGCGGTGCTCGCACTTCCGTCGGGTGCCGGCGCCGGAATTGCCGTCAGCCAGATGGTGATCGACGTCCGGCCGGGCGATTCCAGGGCGACGGACATCGAAATTTACAATGACTCGACCGAGCGAAGCTATGTCTCGATCGAACCCCGCGAAATCATCGATCCGGGGACCAAGGCCGAGCGCGGCGCGGTGTCGCCCGATCCCGAGAAGCTCGGGCTGATGGTCTCGCCCAACCGCCTGATCCTCGAGCCAAACCAGCGGCGGCGGATCCGGATCGCGGTCATCGGCCCGCTGGGCGGCCGCGAGCGGGTCTATCGAGTGACAGTCAAGCCGGTCGCTGGAGATGTCAGCGGCTTGGACAGCGGATTGAAACTGCTGGTCGGCTATGACCTGCTCGTCCTGGTACGGCCTGGCCAGGTTCGGCCGGCCATCACCGCGGCCCGCTCGGGCGGCTCGCTGACCATCACCAACGGCGGCAACAGCAGCGTCGAGCTGACAGAGGGAAAGCAGTGCGACGGGGACGGCAAGGCCTGTCGCCCGCTGCCCGGCAAAAGGCTCTACGCGGGCGCCAGCTGGGCGCAGCCGCTCGGCGGAAGCGGACCGGTCGAATATCGGCTGAGGACCGCCGATGGATGGACCAGCATGAAATTCTAGCGGTTTTGGGCCCGGCCGCTCGCGAAGGCGCGAAGCCCGTTCCCGGCGTCCGGCCGTCAGCCCTTGGGAATTCGGGTGGGGATGGCCTCGGCGAGCCGTACGATCGCGAGGTCGAGATGCGCGCCGGGCTGGGCCGGCGCGCGGGCCTCGTCGAGCAGGCGCAATGCTTCGGTCATGAGTTGCAGGGCTTTCGCCATCTGTTCGATGCGACTGTTGTCGCTGCTTTGGCCTTGCACGTCATTTCTCTGGTTACTGCTTGGACGGGCATGACCCATAGACGATATTGCGGCGGGCGCATCCTGCAATTCGTCCGGGCCGGACGAAGTTTGACTTGCGCTTGGCCGGCTTCACCTTAAGCTTGACTGGCGCTCGACAGGGCGCCGAGGCGTGAGAACCTCGCTT